>DASQDA010001097.1:0-10356 GCA_035634435.1 Polyangiaceae bacterium | reverse complement strand
ATGCTTTGTTGCTGCCACCCGCGTCTCACCGACGACACGCAGACGATGCTGATCCTCCGCCTCGTCTGCGGCTTCGGAACGGGTGAGGTGGCGCTCGCGTTCTTCTCGGATCCGAGCGCGGTGGAGAAGCGCCTCGTGCGGGCGAAGAAGGTCGTCGCCGAGGAGGGGCGGCTCTTCGATGCGACGAGCGTGGCGGAGTCGCGCGAGCGCAGAGCCGCCGTTATGCAAGCGATCTACCTCATGTTCGACGCTGGCTATCACAGCGCCGTGGCGCCCGAGGTGGTGCGCTTCGACGTCGCCGCCGAGGCCATCCGCCTGGCGGAGCTCCTCGCGGCGTCACGCTGGACGACAGGACCGGATGCGCACGCGCTCGCCGCGCTCACCTGCTTGCACGGCGCGCGACTTCCCGCGCGGCTCTCGGCGAACGCTCTGCGCCCGCTCGAAGAGCAGGACAGAGCGAGTTGGGACGCCTCACTCATCGAGCGTGGAATGAGCCACCTCGCTGCTTCTGCGAACGGGATGGAGCTCACCGCGCTTCACCTCGAGGCAGGCATCGCCGCGCAGCATGCCGTGGCCACGTCCGTCGAGACCACCGACTGGGCGGAGATCACGCGACTCTACGATCTGCTTTACGCTCGGAAGTCAACGCCCGTGGTAGCGCTCAGCCGCGCCATCGCTCGTTCGCGCATCGTTGGCCCACGCCAGGCCATCGTAGAGGTGCTTGCCATCGAGGGCGGGGAGCGCCTCGATGCCTACCCGTTCTACTGGGCCACACTCGGCGACCTCGCGATTCGCGGCGGCGACCGACTGCAAGCCCGCAAATGGCTTTCGCGCGGGCTCTCTAGCGCCCGCACCGAGCTAGAGCGCGAGGTCTTCCTTCGTCGCCTCAGCGACTGCGCCGACCCGATGTCTTGAGTGCCATCGAGCGGCGACGGTACAAACCACCGGTGCGCACGCGGCCATCGCCTCGAAGGTGTAGCCTTGCGCGTCCGTGGTGGCCGAGCATGGGTCGCATGGCGACCCGATCTGCACCTCGAAGAGCGCTCACCTGCCGGCCGCGCTGCGCGGGCATGAGCCTCTTCGTGCGCCGCTGCCTCGTAAGCGCCCAGCTCGTGCAGTCGTCGCGACCAGGCTGCGTCGAGCGAGCGCCAGTGTTCCCCGTAGGTTGGATAGCGATCGACGTCGGATCGCACCAAGGCCAGGCTGTTCGGGGTGCGCTCGCACATGTTGGGACGCAACGAAATTGGTTGCCCGCATGCACGCGTCGAACTCTGCTGAAAAGGCGCCAACGTCGGCAGCCGCACGGGAATGCGCGAAGGATGTGCCGCGTGGTCTCCCCGTGCGCGAGGTAGCCGAGCACGAAGCTAAGCGAAATACGCCGAGGAATCGATGAGGGGCCGCACATGTTCCCCGCGCGCCAGCTTGCGCCCCACGGTCGGCAGCTTCTTGGCGCGTCGTCGGGGGCATGCACCGCGCGAATATGCAGCAGCCCTTGCACTCCTACCTGGTACTTGCAGACCACTGCTTCGAAGAAGGAGGGCGAGTGTTGCCTGCGTGGCGTTCATCGGGGGCGAATGGGTCATTGTTTCCGCCTCGCACGGCAAAATAGCGCGGGAAACGGCGTCCTGTGTTGACCGGGCTCCCTCTTACCGGGCGTAAAGCCTGCTTGTTCTTCCTGCACCTGCGCTCTATGATCAAACGCAAACCCCGCTTGTTGTGGACCAAGGATGTTGCCGCTTGGTCCTCTAGGTGGGGTGTCCATGCTCTGCGCGATTGTTCCGCGCAACATGGAAAGCTGCCCATGTTGCAGAGGAGGCCCCGTGTATCTCAGCCACACTTTTAAGCCAGCTTCTATCCCCGTCTCCAGCACCGCCTCGCTTCAGTTTCCACGCCTTCGCTGGGCACTGAGTGGTCTTTCCTTGGTTGCGGTGGTTGCAGGATGCTCCACTTCCGACACCCAGGGAACGCCGGGCGACGCTAAGCCCGACGGTGGTTCAGGTCCAAGCGGGAGCGGTGGCGCATCGGGTACTGGGGGAATGGTCGCCGTGGGCGGTGCGTCCATCATAGGCGGAGCATTTGGCTCTGGGGGCAAGGTGGGTAGCGGAGGAAGCACACACTCAGGAGGGGCGGTCAGTTCGGGAGGCGCGACGAGCTCAGGAGGCGCGGTTAGTTCCGGAGCGGCGACAAGCTCAGGTGGGGCAGTTAGTTCGGGAGGGACAGTTAGCTCGGGTGGGGCAGTTAGTTCGGGAGGGGCAGTTAGCTCGGGAGGAGCGTCAGGCTCGGGTGGCGCGATCGCGACGGGGGGAACTGGCTCCGGCACGGTAAACGCACCAGCATTTCCACTAAAGTTCAGCACAAATGGCAGATACATGGTGGATCAGAACAATACCCCATTTCTGCTCAACGGCTGTACAGGCTGGTTCATTTTCGACAAGCTGAGCACTGCTGATTACGACGTTTATCTCGACAACAGGGTTGCCAAAGAGTTCAACACTATCAACGTTATGGCACCCTGGAATTGGGATGTAACAAACTTCTACCGCGAGGCTCCTTTTGCCGTTGCCGGCAATCTATCTTCACCCAATGAAGCTTGGTGGGCTCGCGTAGATACTTTTGTTACCAAGGCTGCAGCCCGAGGATTGTTGGTGAATATCGTACCCATATGGCTCGGATTTAGCGGAGGAGAATGGTGGGTACCGTTAATGAACAACAGCCTGACAACCGCCAGGACCTTCGGAAGATTTCTTGGGAATCGCTACAAGAGCAGCACGAACGTCATGTTTACCATTGGCGGAGACCACGATCCCGGCGACAGATACAGCCGCTTGAACGAGATAGGATTGGGAATTCTCGAGAATGCTCCCGGCAAAATCGTATCGGCGCATCCACGGGAGAATCAGGAGGCCATAACCCAGTATCCGAATGCAACATGGCTAAATCTGAACGCCGTGTATACCTATTTTCCGGGATGGGGCACCAATAAGCATGTTTACGCCCACTCCAGCGATGCGTACAAACGCTCGCCGGTAAAACCGTTCATCATGATTGAGAGCGGGTATGAAGGTGCCTCATCCCTAGTATCGGTTTTTACGGTACGTAGGCAGGCATACTGGGCAGTATTGAGCGGGGCTACAGGATCTAATTACGGTAATGCTGCCATCTGGCCCTTTCTATCGACATGGAAAACGGACATGAACGATCCGGGAGCTCATGACATGAAGCACTTCCATGACGCTTTCGAAACGAGGGCCTGGTACAATTTGGTGCCGGACTTCGACCACACCGTGGTTACAGCCGGGTATGGCACGTTCTATACGGGAACCGCTGCAGGCAGTGGGAACGACTACGTTACTACAGCCCGCACGTCAGACGGCAAGCTGATCATGGCCTATCTGCCATCGACCGGAACAGCAACTCGTACATTGACTGTGGATATGACGAAGCTCGCTGTCAGCAGTGTTGTTGCCAAATGGTACAACCCCACCAATGGCGCCTATGCAGTCATAGGTAATTACACCAACACGAACAGTGCGCAGACATTTACGACGCCAGGAAATAATGGCGAAAACAACAACGACTGGCTGTTGATCCTCGAGTAAGGAATGAGGACTCTAGCGCTGACTGCAGGTTCTCGGCGGGGCTGAGCACGCGACCCGGCGCACCGTCCCCGGCCAAGAGCGGGTCGATCTGGCTCTAGTGTGCTCGAGGGCGGGCGCCAGGTCGTCCCGCTCGCATCCACTCGGGAAACCGCACCAGACACGCGCGCTCTCCGCCGTGCGCGCGACCCAGACGCGCGTACGTTGCGGCCGCGACGCCGATCTGCCCAGGTAGTCCGGGTTCGCCGACGGGACGTGGACCTCGCCGATGTGGTCCAGGAGCTCCGTGGTGACCGCTCCGGGCGAGATGACGGTGGTGCCAATGTTGTAGACTTTGGCTTCCCAACGTCCCAACGCAGGCCTTCGCACAAGGACGCACAACGAACTTGGTTGCGGACAGTGACCGCGTCGCTGTAGACCTTGTCCGCGTCGCTCCAATCCGGTTCGTCTGCGGGAGCCAACCGCGGATCGAAACCCTCGGCGCGCAGATCCGCGATCTCGGCGCTGTGGCCGTCGACGCGAAGCCCGTCAATCAGTTGTCCAGCACTGCGCCACAGAACGAATCCCGGCGCGGATGATCGAAGATGACAAGTACGTTCATGAGCTCGTCCTTTTCTGGATTGATCGAGTTGCATGCGACGGCCGCAGCCACGAGGTCAGCGCGGATCGGACCACGAACCCGGGCTCGCTGCCGTTCCGCTCAGGTCGGCCGAGCGCTCGTTCCGCGCCTCAGCGAGGGCTCGCAAAGTGCCTGTGACACCGAGGTTCGCGGTGTAGACCGGTGTGCCGGGCTGTTGACGCCACGATTCGTCGATTCCTCCGGCGTCGACTGCGTCGAAGCCGAGTGCATTCGTGAGGGCCATTACTTTGGCCTTCGCCTTCGGATCGTCGCCCGCAATCGGTAGCGCGAAGCGGTCTCCGGCACCGCTCGGTCGTCCACGCCGGAGGAGATCGGCGGCCCAGACGTTGTTGTAGGCCTTCACGACAGGGCGGCCGAGCATGTCGGCGACCCAGCGACTCTCGGTCTTTCCTCGTTCGACCGCATCGATGCGACCGTCGCGGTGGCGCGGATAGTAGTTGCCGGCGTCGACAATGACGACATCGGACGGCACGCCCTCGAAGAGATCGCGCGGAAGCCTTGCGGCGGCGTATTCGGGGATGGCGAGGATCACTATCTCTCCAGCTCGGGCAGCCTCGTGGACAGACACGGCGTGAGCGCCTGTCTCGCGGGCGAGAGCATCGAGCGAGCCCGGGCCACGCGAGTTGGCGACGAAGACGTCGTGTCCCAGGGCAGTGAGGCGTCGGGTCAAGGTGCCACCGATGTTCCCGGAGCCGATGATCCCGATCTTCATTCGCGGCGCGGTGCTTCTAACGACCTCGACGCGTACACCGAGCTCGACGAGGCGCTCTACCGCGGCAGATGGGTCGAGAATGCTCTCGGGGTGGTAGAGGCCGGGTGCCACCAGCGAGCCCCCGCGGCATCCGAGGAGGCGCTCCAGCGCTAGGGCGGCGCCGTACGCGCTGATCCGTGCATGAACGTCGTTGTCCGCGAGCGTGACGCGTATCGTGGAGAAGGAAGCGTTCTGGTTGGTACCCTTCAGCTCGATGATGACCTCCGTTGCGCTCTTCTGCTCCTCGGGGCCTCTAACCGCGAGGTCGACGCGCAGCGAGCGTGCCCTGGTCGCTGCGGCGAGACTGACGACATCGAGGAGCGGGAGCGCGTGCGCGGTTCGCTCGCGCCCGACAGAGTCGACGATGGTTCGCGCCGACGCCGCGTCCTTCAGCCAAGTCCAATGGCCGTCGCGCAGCACGAGTGCGCCGTGGCCTCCCTGCGCGTAACGCAGGAAGTCGGCTTGTGCAGCCGGCCCACCCGTGTCGTCGGAGCCGACCACCCCCGTGATCTCGATCGAGGCGACGTCGCGCAGCTCCTTGGCGAAGTGGAGCGCTGCGAGCGTGGCGGTTCCCCCGACGACATGTCCGAGCAGCAGAACCGGCGCACGCTTCGGCTCGTGGACGAAGAGGCCGATGGCCGGTGCGATATCGAACGAAAAATCGGAGAACGCGAGGTAGGGAACCCCCTTCTCTTGCGCGTACCTCATCGAGCGCATGCCGCTGTCTTTGACGAAGACAGCGACGGCGCTGACGGACACGCCTGCCCCCAAGCCGAGATCGTCGCGTTCGAGATCCACGACCAGCGACGTCGTCGGCCCGCCAATCTCCGCCGCCACGCCGCCGGCCCTGTTCGCATCGCGCCCAGCGATGACGATGGGCAGCTCCGGCTGAAGCTTGCGGAGCGCTCGCGCGGCACGCAGGCCGACAACGCCAGAGCCCCCGATTAAAAGAACCGACCCTTTTGCTGCAACGTTCATGGGCACCTCCATACGTAACCTACTCTTTGTAGGTTACATTCTGTATGTACGGTGCTGGCATGCTAGTGTCAAGCCGAGGTCGACGAATTGCGCGAGCGCAACACGAGCAACAATTCGGCGAGCGCATCGCGGCGTCTCCCCAAAGCGGAGCGCCGCCAGCAACTGCTAGATGTCGCGCGCTCAATCGTGCGCAACGAAGGTACCGACGCCCTGACACTCGTCTCGCTGGCTGAGCGGGCAGACGTGACGAGACCCGTCGCATACGAGCACTTCAAGACGCGTCCCGGCCTGTTGATCGCGCTCGCGCGGCACATCGACGATCGTCAGGTGGAGCTCTTCCGCGAGGCGTTCGCGAGAACTCAACCTCGCCTGGCGGAAGTCGCGCGCGTCGCGAGCAGCGCATACATGCGTTGCGTGACGCAGGTCGGCCGGGAATGGCACGCCATCACCGCCGCTCTCCAGGGCGACCCGGAGATGGACGCCGTGCAGCACGAGCTTCTCGAGCGCTACGCGGAAATGTACTGCGATGTGCTCGCGCCGTGTACGAAGCTGCCACGGCGCGAGCTGAAAAGGCGTTGTGTCGCCATCATCGGAGCTGCTGAGGCCCTCGCGCGTGAGATGCTCCTCGAGAAGCTCGACGAAGCCGTCGCGGCCGCGACGCTCCGCTCGTTGATCGTCTCCTGGCTCGAGTGAGTGGGCGCACACCGCCAGCGGGCGAGCAATGTACCGTCGCGAAGGATCATCGCCATTGCGTCAGCCGAGAGCCATGCCGCAACCGAGCTCTACCAGCCGCGCTCGACACTGGCCAACGCGGCTCTACTCACCGCACGAGGTCATTGCGCTTGCAACCGAAGGCGATGCTGACTTTCGCGGCGCTGGCAGCACTCACCCGCTCGCACGTCCTGGGGCAGAGCACCACCTTTCGGGGCTGCTTGGGGTCGTCGTAGTACCAGCTCTGCTCGGTCGCGCAGTCCGCCAGGTCGTTCACGTAGAAGAAGGTTTCGGCCGGCGCGGAAGCGCCCTGGAACGCGACGTTCACCGCGGCGAAATCGATTTCGCCCGTCGTGGGCGCCGGAATCTCGTATTCACACGAGAGCGCAGAGGTGCGAATGCCGTCGAGCGCCGCCAGGAACTCCCGGGTGACGTTGCCGCCCGTGGAAAGCACTGCGGCGGCGCCCGTTCCCCCCGCTTCGGCGATGCCGTTCAAAGCGCTCAGCTCCTCGCCGACGCCGATCACGAACACCGGAATCGAGGGTTTGCCGCTGTAAGCGCTGTGGGCGAGCGCGATCGCGTTCTCGAGCGAGTTGGGCGGGTCAATGTCGGAGGCCGAGCACGTCTCGTCCGGGATTCCATCGGTCGCCAGCACGATCACCGGCTTGCGTCCCGGGTGGGCGCTAGCCCAACCGCGTAGATAAGCGAGCATCCCCTGCAGCACCTGCACGAGTGGGGTCCCGCCAAACATGCGTTGCGCCTCGACCGCCGAGGTGAATGCGGGGGCAACGCCCGGGAGCTCTTGCATCGCTACGTTCGGCATGCCGTACATCCCCACGTTGCATTGCTGGCGCAGGGGGAAAAACTGCAACGAAACGCCCATGTTGGCGTAGTTGGGGTTCTGTACGAATACCTTCAGCGCGCCACGGACGTGCGCCCACTTGTCGTCGAAGTCCATCGAGTAAGAAGTGTCGACGACCAAGGCCATGTCGAGCGGCGTCAGCGCGACCTCCGCTGAGCTCGTGGCGCAGGTCTCGCCGTTGCCAGCTTGGCTCGCGCCGCCAGCGCCGACGCCCCCAGTGGGATTCAAGCTCACGGCGCCGCCGCGCGCCGCAGCTCCGTCATTGCCGCCGCTGACGAACCCGCCGTTGTCAGTGACGACCTCGGGCGAGCCCGAACAGGCAAGCGTGAGCCCTGCTCCGCCGAGCAGAAAAAACAGGCGAGACATCACTGCATTCGTCATCTGGTTCTCTCAGCAGGGGCCGCAATCGAGCTCGCCGCCACAGCCATCGTCCACCCTGCCGCAACGGCCAGCGCAGGCGCTCTTGGTGCAGCCACACACGCCGCTCTGCGCGCTGCCGCCGCAGGTCTCGTACGCGGGCAGGCCGTGGTCCGCGCACGCGCACTTCAAAGTCCCACCGCAGCCATTCGGAAAATCGCCGCACTGGTTCGGGTAGTCGTCACAGGTCAAGAGCGTGGGGCAACTGCACTTTCCCGGGGTATTTAGCGCTGTCGAGCTACACACGTTCTGCGCGCCGGAGCAGCTGCAGTCGAGCGTGCCACCGCAGCCGTCGTCGAGCTTCGAGCCGCATTTGCCGGAATAGAAGCCGCCGCACGTGCGCGGCGTGCAGCAGGTGTTGCTAGCCGCGCATACCGCATTGGCGGGGCACGTGCAGCTCACGGACCCGCAGGCATTGCTCACGGTCGTACCGCATGCGCCGTTGCACTTGGGCAACGCGCAGCACGTGTTGCTCGACGCGTCGCAGGTTTGCCCGGCTGGGCAGTTGCCACAGACCCGGCTCCCGCAGGCGTTGGTCACGGTCGTGTTGCACGCCCCATTGCAGCTCGGTAGCGCACAACAGGTGTTGCTCGATGTGTCGCACGCATTGTTGGCACCGCATGACTTCGCGGTGCACGTGGTCGTTCCGCACTCATTACTCAAGGTGACGTTGCACTGTCCGTCGCACCGCGGCAGGTCGCAACAGGTACCGCTGACCGCACCGGCTCCGAGCTTACAGCTCTGGCCGGGGCAACCACAGCTCAGCGTGCCGCCGCAGCCGTCCGGGAGGGTGCCGCACTGGCCAGGATAGAAGCTGCAGTCGCGCTTCTTGCAGCACGAGCCCGCCATGCCGCTGGTCGCCGAGCTGCACACGCTGCCCGCGGCGCACGCACACTTGAGCGTCGAGCCGCAGCCGTCAGGCAAGCCCGCGCCGCATTGATCCTTGTAGTCGACCGCGCAGGTTTTCGGCGCGCAGCACGAGCCGTCGGCGGTGCAGACTTGCTTTGCTCCCTGTTCGTTGGCCGGGCAGGGCTTGCTGATCTTCCCGCTGCAGCCGTCGTCGAAGGTGCCGCAGGCGACAGTGCTCGCCTCGGCCGGGAGCGCCGGCACGCATGGCGGCCCGCATTTCCCGTTCTCGTTGCATACGTCCGGCCTGGTGCAAGCGCCGCAGTTGTATCGCTGGCCGCCGCAGATGCCAGTGGTCCTGCCGCATTCGCGCTCTTCCAGCGCGCATTGCCACGGCTCCTCCAAGGGGCCGCAGCGGTTCGCAATGCCGCCTGTCGCGCAGCTCGAGCGTGCTGGGCAATCTCCGCACTTCACCGTGCCACCGCAGCCGTCCGAGATGTAGCCACACTCTGCGTTGGCCGCGGCGCAGAGATCTTTGCTGGCCTTGGGAACGCAAACGCCGCCGGACGCTGCCGGCGTCAGCTCGCAGCGGTTGAACGCGACGTTGCACACCATGCCCGCAGCGCAATCGCCGCAATTGGTCACTTGCGTGCGCGGGCCGCAGCCGAGCCAAGCGGGGCCACACTCGAAGCCGAGCGCTTCACAGCTGGGCTCGTTGCAAGTGACGCACGTGTTGCTATCCGGGTCGCACTCCTCACCGGCGGGGCAGTCGCCGCACTCGAGCCGCACGCCGCAGGTGTTGCGCACGCGCCCGCACTCCGCGCCCAAATCTTCGCACGTGAGCTGAGGCGCGACGCAGGTATGCGAGATACGGTCGCACGCCATGTCGGCAGCACAGCCGCCGCAGTCGAACTGCTTACCGCTGCACGGGTCGCTGACCGGACCGCAGAGCCCGTCGCACGATGTATAGACTGGCTCACAGTCGGGCAAAAGCTCGCCGCCGGCGCCTGCTTTACCACCAGCCGTCCCCGGCCTGCCGCTGTCGCCGCCCGTTGCACCGCCAGTGATGCCGCCGGACCCGGCGCTGGTCTCACCCGCGTTGCCACCGCTGGCGCTCGGGGCAGTGGATCCCGAACCGCACGCAGCGCTCGAAATGGCGCCGAACAGCGCGAGCAACACAGCCACGCACGCGCGACGCATGGCTCGAGCGCCTACGCTCTCAGGGTCTTCCTTCATGACTCCACGAGCTCCTCGGGTTCGAGGCCACGGCGAGCCCGTGACGGCGTGGAAAGTAGCACCGTCGCGCGCCCACGGCTCGTCCAACCACGCCTGCGCGCAGTGGTGCAATCGTGCAATGCGCATCGAACTTTGCGCCAAAGTGCCTCGCTCTTCACCCTCCTTTGCGCCATGACGCGCAACCTGCCGCGTTGCGCGTGGGTTCGATAGGCCCGGTCACGGTGCGGAGCATTGGGTTTACAGACGCGTGCGACGGACGAGTCGGTAAGGTTCGCGACGGTGCCGGTCACGATCGTGGGAGCTTGCCCGTCGTCGAATT
>DASQDA010001096.1:0-2329 GCA_035634435.1 Polyangiaceae bacterium | reverse complement strand
GCAGGCGTACGCTGCGGTCCATGGCTTTCCCAAGCGGCAAGCCGGCGAAGACTTTTACTTGCTGGACAAGCTGGCCAAGCTATCGCCAGTCGAACGCCTCGCTGGCGAAGCCATCACGCTGCGCGCGCGCAGCTCGGATCGAGCTCCCTTCGGCACGGGACCTCGCGTGCGACAGATCGCGGACGCCGACGACGTTCTGGTGCCGGCTCCGCAGGCGTTCGCGGCCCTGCGCCAGCTGCTCGATGGGTTGAACGCCGTGGCACGCACGCGGGAGCTTGCCGCGCTGGAACGTGACCTCCCGCCTCTGTCCAGCGAAGCGCGAGCGGCCTGGCACCACGCGCTGGCGACAAGCGGAATCGTGGCGGCGTGCGAGCAGGCAGTCCGCCGGGTAGGCGAAGGAAGCTTGCAGTGGCGCTTGCACACCTGGTTCGATTCGCTGCGAACGCTGCGGTTCCTGCACGCACTACGGGATGCAGGCCTGGCGGACCTCAGCTGGGCGCGCGCGCTGGCCGAGGCGCCTTTCTTTGCCGAGAGCTTCGCCACGCTGGAGCAAAGCTTGAGCCGCGCAAGGACGCTGGAGCTCGGACTGCCCGCGCCCAGCGGCCCGGCCCTGTTTGCTCCGAACCGCCTCAGGCGCGAAGGCACGTAAGCAGCCCGAGTCGTGGCCCGTGAGGGCCCTGCCAGGACGGACTTCTACCAGATCTTGCGCGAGCGCATGAGGGCCGTCTCGGAGGGCCCGCGCTCGTTGGGCTCGGTGGCGACCTCCAGGAAATTTCGTTGGATGACCGAGCCGGTGTCATCGGCCACCTCGACCCGGACAACCCACGGACCCGCCTCCGCAGGCTGCGGCACCTCGGCGGTGAGCAGGTTTCCAGAGCGCTGCCAGTTGAGCGCAATGGGCGTCACGTTCACGTGCACGCTAGGCGTCACGGCAATGCTAGGGGGAATGGCCTTCCCCGCGCGATCGGTCAGACGGATGCTCACGACCACCTTGTCTTGCGGCCAGCGCGCGCGGGTTGGCCCGATTTGAATGCGCGCATGCACGCTGCTGCTCGGCTCTAGCATCAGCGGGAGCTCCTGCGTGGACCCGACGCCGCGGAGCCTGACGAGGGTCGGCTCACCGCGAATGATGCCGATGGAGTTCGGTGCCGCGACGAAGTGCGAGGCCTTGCCGTAGCTGATCTCGACGCCCTCGTTGCCGAGTAGACGCACGCGCTGCTGGGGTCTGAGCACGATGCCCCGGCTGCTCAGCTTGGCGCCCTCGGGCAGCTCGGCGGTGACGACACGCAAGGGCACCAGAGCGCTCTCCGCGCTCTCGAGGCCGGAGGCCTCCACGGCGCGCGCGCTGACCGAGTAATTGCCAGCCGGTAAGTCGCCCAGCTCGCAGGCTGGAGTCTTGCACTCGATGCGCCGCAGCAGCCGCCACTCCACCGCGCCTTGATGCCAAACGGCGAACTGGTAGCCCATCGCAAGCGGCGTGGCCGTGGCGCTTGCCGTGACGGCGATCGATTGACCTGCCACACGCAGCGCCAGCGGAACGGATAGCGTGGTGTGCGGCGGGGCAATCACCGCGTGGTCCGGCTGCACGCTGCCCCCGCGACCGAACTGACGGACGAGGTTGGCGGGCAGCACCCGCCAGTCGTTGCCCGCCGCGGCGAGCATGTCACCCTGGACGGCTGCAACCGTCACGCCGTCGGCCTCGGCGATGACGACGCTGCGGCCGCCTTTGGCGACCGCGCTCACCTTGTGGGGCGCTTGAATCAGCACCGCCGTGGTAGCGACTTTGGCGTTCGGGTTGGGCAGCTCGACCTCCACGCGACCCGACTGCAGCCGCAGCGTTTGGGTCACTGTCTTGGCCGGGGTCGTGCCAAGCTGCAGAAGAATGGGTCGCGCCAGCGTGAAACGCGCCCCGGGATACACGCGCAGCAGCGCACCGCCCGGCAGCTTGCGCAGCTCGGCGCTCGGCTCCTGCGGCGACGCGGCGCTTGTCGTGCTATCCGACTCCGCAGCTCGCGCGCCTTGAACACCTAGCGCTGCCGACATCAGCAACACACTGCACAGCCCACGTACTACGCGATTAGCCATTCTTCGATGCTCTCCCATTCCCACTACGGTCGGCCGCTCGCAGAGTTCAGGGAGTGGTGCCAACTCGCTGCTCTCGTTGGTGGGTTGTGGGTCGGCGCTGCAGGTTGTTCGCGCACAGGCGACGACGAGCTGGCGGAGGTGGCGCCGAGCGCCGCCAGACCCTCCGCCGCACCGCAGAGTGTAGCGACGACGCGCAGCAACACGCCTTTCGGGTTCACTCCGCGCACGATCGACGCTCACGCCG
>DASQDA010001095.1:0-2615 GCA_035634435.1 Polyangiaceae bacterium | reverse complement strand
CAGGTCACGGTTATGTTGCCGGTCCGGTCGGAGACCACACGCGGATAGTACGGCTCGGTGAGGTTGGCTTCGACGAGCTCGGCCATCCCCCAGCCGGTCGAGGGGTGATATCGGTTGAGCCACACAGCATCACCCGGAGCGTTCGGGTCCCGTGGATACATCTCCACCCACACGACCACGGCGCTGCCGTCCACTCGCACCGCCACGTCGGGATAGAGCCCGCCCTTGGCGCCAGGTCCATCGATGAGCCTGGGCTCAGCCCACACCGGGCCCCGCCTGCAGACGCCCCCCATACACACTGCGCCGTCCGCACAGACCACACCAGCGCTCGCTCCGCGGCAGGAATCGCTTGCTCCGCAGTAGCCGACGTTGGTTCGCGGATCGACACACGTGCCAGCGCAAAGAATCTGGCCGAGGTCGCAGGCCGACTCGCCTCGACCATAGGAGTCGCAAAAGTCGCCGCCAGCAGCGCCACCCCAGCCGGGTTCGCCGGCAGCACCACCCCAGCCGGGTTCGCCCGCTGCGCCTGCAGGGCCTTCTGGCGCGGTGCCCTGTGTCCCGCCGGCCCCCGTCTCCTCCGCGACTCCACCGCTGCCTGCAGCCCCGGCGGGCTCGACTGTTCCGCCGCCGCCCCAGGATCCACCCGACCCGGCATCGCTCGACGCCGAGCCTCCGCTGCCAGCCTCGAGCGGTCGCTCCGACGTACCACCAGCGCCGCCTTCCGAGACTGCACCACCGGATCCAGCCGCCGAGGGACGACCGCCGCCTGCTGCGCCGCCAACCGCGTGCGGACCGCCGTCGTCGGTATTGCCGCACCTTGCGGCCAGCAGGGCAAACACTGCGACCAGCGGTGCGAGCGCCCTGCCCCCGCCACCCTTGCCAGGTCCAAGCACGCGATCACCAGCCATGCGAGCGAGAGTAACGGATATGGAAGCGCGTTGCTCGTTCGGATCGAGTGCCAGTAACCGCAATGAGCCTCACGGAGACGGCTTCGCTCGCGGAACGTACACCCACTGTGTAGCGATGGCTCCTACCTGGATCCTTCCCGGCCGCGGAGCGCAGACGTCTCCAATCGAGTACGGCTTCAGCTCGGCTTTAACCAGCGCAGCACGGCTTCGCTGGTGTCGTCGGGCTTGGTGTTGAAGCAGATCTTCGCGCTTGGAGCGTGCTCGTGCACGACGTTGACGAGCTTTTCGAACAGCGTGAAATGCTTTGGAAGCGTTCTCACACCAGCACCGATGAGCACCAGGTCGTAGAGCTTGGCATCGAGCGCGGCGCTGACCACCGCCTCCGCTGTCTCGCCCAGGTCCACCAGGCACCATTTTGCGTCGAAGCCGATGTCGCGCAGCATCGCTTCCTGCGTGTTGAGACTCGTCGTCAGCTTCTCGGCGGTCATGCCGGGAACCGCGCTGAAATCGACGACCTCCGGAAGCAAACCCAACAACAAGACTTTTTTCATGTTCGTGGCTCCTCGGGAGTGACGACGACGCTGTCGGTCGGGCGCAAGCGAAAGGCCCGCGCGGGCGCACGGTACACGGCGGTACGTGAGCTCGCAATGCGCTCGCGGCGACGAGCCGGAACCGTCCGCGCCGCGCCGTTCCGCAACGTGAAAGCCTCAGCGGTCAGACCTAGACGGTGCGCACCGCGTCCGGGAGCTTTGGGTACACACCGATCGAAATCGACAGAGCGTCTTCGACGGACTTGACGAGATGCCACCAACGCGAAGGAATGTAGAGCCAGTCACCGACCAGCAAGCGACAGCAGTGCAGCGGCGAGGTTTCCTGACGGACCAGGCTGAAGTCGGGCTTCTCACCGCGGCTGAACGGAGGCGCGACGGTATTTTGCCGCAGATAGTAGTCCTTCACACCGGCGGTCTGCACGATGAAGACGTCTTCCATGTCGAAGTGCCAGCCGAAGGTCTGTGTGCCCGCCGGCGTCGCGTAGAGTTGGACCTGCACCTGGCCTGGAAGGTCCTGCGCGAACGCCGTAGCCAAGCCGGCAAGCTTCGCTTCGTGGCGTTCACTGCGCCGAACGGCGACTCCGAGCTCTTGCTGCATCAAGTGTTTCGCCAACGCGAGCGAGCGCGGCGGCGGCACGTCCACCAGCCGCCCGCGGCTCGCCACGAGCACGTCTGGCGGCGGACGCGCGGCCAGCACCCGACCCAGCGTCTGCCAGTCGAGCAAAGGAACCGCAGACTGGGCGGCGCCCGGCCGCGCAAGCGGCGACCGACGCAGGTGGGTCTGCGTGAACGTCTCGACCGTCATGGGCGCGAGCCACTGGCTCAGCACTGCGTTTGCTCCGCGACTCGCAATGACCGACCCCCGCCGACGAGCGGCAAGGGGTCGCCCACGTCAACGCGCACAGCTCGGCACAAAGCGTTCAGCTGCCGCCGCCGCCGGGAGGGGTACCCGCGCCGGTGCCGCTGCCAGCCTCCGAAGCGCCCGACTCGGGCCCCGTCTCGGTACCAGTCGTCTCGCTGCCAGCAGAGTCTCCTTCGGTTCCGGTGGTCGAGCTCCCGCTACCGTGGTCGCCACCGCCAGTTACTGGGCTGGTCGTCGTGGCTGGGTCGGGGCTCTGAGCATCGGTTTGGCTCCCGCCACACGCAGCCGCCAGAA
>DASQDA010001094.1:0-1816 GCA_035634435.1 Polyangiaceae bacterium | reverse complement strand
GCCGCGACGCTCTGGTTCTGCGGCTGCGTGGTGACTGCCGGGACTGCGGTGGCCCCGCCGGTCACGTTGATGACGAAGCTGAAAACGGGTGAGTTGAATCCCAGCGCATCGTGCGCGCGGAGCGTGATGCTGTAGTTGCCGGCGGTCGTCGGCGTGCCCGTCAACATCAGCGTGGCGGCATCGATCGTGCCCGTGGTCACGCCGCCGAAGCTCAAGCCCGGCGGGAACGTCCCGCCGACCGTCCAGGATTCCGGCGCGCTCGTGGTGCCGGTGACGCTGAAGCCCAGCGTCACCGCGGTGCCCACCGTCGCGGCGAACGGACTGGCGCTCGACGAGGACAACTGCGTGGCACCCGCGAGAGAGTGCACGGCGCCGAGCGAACCCACGGCAGCCATGGAGGACTTCAGCACCGCTCCGAGAGGCGAGGAGATCAGATGTGTGCCGGCAGTTTGAGCGAAGCGCAGGACGGGCGTGCGCTGGAGCAGAGCGAGGAGCGCCGCGGTGGGTAGGTTGATCCAAAGCAAACGACGTTTGAGAGCGAAGGGCAGGTTCATGGCGAGAAGGGCCCGGTGACCGGCGACACGCCGCCCCAAGCCGCAGCTTCAACGTGCGCTCCTCCCGCCCGCGCGAAAGCCAGTGACCGTAACAGCCCTGTTACTCCCCCGCCGCTAGAACCGCACGGTCAGCTGGGCTGCAAGCAGGTGCTCCAGCGCTCGCGGCCCGCCGCGTTCCTGCGCGAGCGTGTAGTGCAGCTTCAGCTGCCAGTTCGGCGTGAAGCGATAAGTCGGCGCGATCTCCGCGCGCCACACGTCCCCGCCCCAGCGCGTGCGCCGCCCGTCGGCCTCCCGCACCGTGCCGAATCGCTGCTCGTTCCAACGGGCCGCCAGGAAGAACTGCGGCGTCAGCTTGTATTTCGCCTCGACATAATAGGACAGCGTATCGGGATTTCCAACACCCGGCACCTCGAAGCGACAGTAGAACACCTCGGCCCAGAGCTGCAGGTGATGCCAGGCGAAGCTCACATCGTGTCCGATCAGCCTTTGGCGGTAATCGTCGATCTGCCGATGGCGCCCGAGCGTCGCGTCCGCGGAAGGCAGCAAATAGCTGCCGGTGCTGGCCGACCAGCCGAACTGCCACATGGGGCTCGGTTGAAACACCACGCGGCCGCTCACGGTCGCTTGCCGCCAGGCGAAGTCAGCATCGTCCCACACGGGCGGGCGGGACGAGAGCGAAGCGCTCTTGAGCTCCGCGGCGTAGCTGAACCTTCCCACCTTCGCGGAAGCCGAGACTCCGTGCGTATAACTCGGGCCCCAAACGATCGGGAGACGGAGGTGTTTGTCCGTGGCCGGCACTCCGGGCAGCGCGGGCGGGCGGACATGCGCCCAACCCAGGAGCGTCGCCACGGAACTTGCGGGCGCCGAGTCCCAGATCCCGGTGAGGTGTTCGTAAGCCAGCGGCGCCAGCACGAACGGATTGTCCCACGACCCATGACGCGGCACCCAATTGCCTACGATCGTGGCGAACCGTCCCGCCTGTAAGTTGAGGCTCCCGGCCGACGAGGAGGTAAACCGCATCGCATATTCATCGAGGCGAACTTCAAGCGGGCCGTCACCGGGGTCGAAGCCGCGGTCGACTCGCATCTGCGCGAACGCATACACGCGATCGCCGAGTTGCCCGTCGAGAAACGTCGTGAGCCGCGGCGCCAGCAGCGTGTCACCCTGTGCGAAAATCAAGCCGGGCGCGGGCTGCGGAAACGCCAACGCCTCGAGATCGAGCGTCCCGCTGACCCGCGCTCGCAAAGCCCCGTCCGCGCTGT
>DASQDA010001093.1:0-11598 GCA_035634435.1 Polyangiaceae bacterium | reverse complement strand
AGATCTCGACCAACGCTTCCTCGCCGCCTGCTTCGTACAGCTTCTTGAATCGATAGAAGCTGTCGCGGCTATACCCCATGATCTTGCATGCTTTCGACACGTTTCCGAGCTCGGAGGCGAGCTGCAGCATGCCGACTTTGGCGCGCGTCGACTCGCGTGGCTCCGCCCTGTGCGCGGCGCTCGACGTCTGCCGGCTCATCGAGCTGGCGGACGAGGGCCTGCTGACCGATGACGTTGGGGAGCTGGCGTTCGACTCGGGGAGCGGGAGCGGGTTCATCGTGGTCTTGCCTCGGCGGAAAACACGCTGCACTGCCGCGCGAATGCGGCGGGGCAGTCGGAAGAGCAGCACACGCCGCTTAATGCGCGAGCGCGCCCTTTCGATCACGCTCTCCGGTCCGCCTGCGCGGGGCGCGGGCTTTTCCGGCTGCGTGGTCAAATTACAAAACGGACGTTAGCGGCGGGGCCGTGGGCAGCAGCTAGCGATCGATCCGTGCGTTGGCGCCTTGCATGGCACGCAACACCTCAGCGACGCTCGCCATGGTCGTATCGCCAGGGGTGGACATCTCCAAGGCGCAGTGCGACACGCCGCACTTGAGCGCCCACTGGGCGTCGTTACCGGCAAGCAATCCGTACAAGAAGCCGGAGGCAAAGGAGTCACCGCCGCCAACGCGATCGAAGATCTCGACCTCACGCTGCGGCACCTCGAAAAACTCGCCTTGGTGGTAGCAGATGGCGCCCCAGCCATTCACGTTTGCCGAGCGTGCAGCGCGCAACGTAGTCGCGACGGTGGTGATGTTCGGATAGGCGTCGACCACCTTGCCAATCATCGTGCGAAAGCTGTGTGTGGGCAGATTTTCGAAGTGGTCGTCCACGCCTTCCAGCTCGAAGCCCAGGGCGGCGGAGAAGTCCTCTTCATTGCCGAACAGAACGTCGACGAGAGGCATGAGCGAGCGATTCACCTCGCGTGCCTTCGCTTTGCCTCCGATCGAACGCCACAGCGAGTCCCGGTAGTTCAGATCGTACGAGACGCCGGTGCCGTGGCGACGAGCGGCGTTCATTGCCTCGCGGGCCACCTCGGGTGTGCTCTCCGACAGCGCGCAGAACACACCGCCCGTATGCAACCAGCGCGCGCCGCGGTTCTGCCCGCCAAAGAGCGACTCCCAATCGACGTCGCCGCGCTGCAGTTGTGCGGCCGCGGTGTGACCGCGATCCGAGCAGCCGACACCCCCGCGAGGACCGAAGCCGCGCTCCGTGAAGTTCAGCCCGTTGCGCACCTCGCGGCCGACGCCGTCATACTTCACCCAGCGCAGCTCCGAGAGATCGACCCCGCCCTGCAGCATCAGGTCCTCCACCAGACGGCCCACTGGGTTGTCCGCCAGCGCCGTCACTATGGCGGTACGCAGCCCGAAGCAACGCCGAAGTCCGCGTGCCACGTTGTATTCGCCGCCGCCTTCCCAGGCTTCGAAGCGGCGTGTCGTGTGAATCCTGCCGGCGCCGGGGTCGAGGCGCAGCATGACCTCGCCGAGACTCACGGCGTCGAACTGACACGCTGCGGCTGGCTTGATAGTGAGTGACGTCATCGGATTGCGACCGAGGGCGGGCGAGGTGGGTGCCATCTGGTCCAGCCCTTAACCCGAGGTGAAGGGCGCTGGAAGCCCAACCGGGAGCTCCGCGGCTCAGGCGGCGAGGGGCCGCCACAACCAGCCAAACGGCAGCGCCGGCTCAGCGTGGCGGAGGCTCGTTCGGGCAGCCGAAGACGATGTCCAGGCTCTTGGAAGTCCCCGCCTTCACTTGCTCGCACCAGCTGCCGTAGAGCTCGATCCCGCGGCTCTCGGGGCTCGTGTAGTCCCAGCCGTTGACGTGGCTCGGGTCGCGCGGAGCGCTGACCCCGCTGACCTTGACCGCAATCTTTTCGGGCGCCGGCGGCACCTTGCTGACGGCAAACAGGCAACTGGCGACCTCTCCTGTGATGATCTCGAGCGCTCCGACCAGCTCCGCTTGCGTGTTGGCCAGATAGTAGCGAATGGCCTCGGGTGCGGCGTCGGGCCGAGCGCGTCCTCCCGCCACTGCCATCTGGTTGAGGACGGAGGTCGCCGAGTCCTTGGTCGTCGCGACGCCCACGACGAAGGTGGGGAACCCGGCTGCCGACGCGGCAGCCACTGCAGCCACCGCTTCGCTGCGCGCAGTGCCTGTCGGCTTGGGGCACGAGGGCTCACCGTCAGTGGCCAACAAGATGTACTTGGGGTTGTCGCTGGTGAGCGATTGCAGATAGCGCACGGCTTCCTGCATCGCTCCGCCCGTGGGAGTCCCGTTTCCCTTGGGCGTGGTCGCCGTGATTGCCGCGGTAACAGCGGCGGCATTCATGGCTTGAATGGGCACGTCGACCCGGTTCGTCACCGAGCCGGCAACGCACTCGTCGTCCTGCCCTTCGGGGTACGTCTTCATGCCCCACGAGACCGCTGCATTCGTCTGGTGGATGACCTGATTGATCGCGGGAACCACCAGGTTCCACTTGGAGGTCGGATCCTCGGCGCCGCTCGGCGTATCCTCCATCGATTGTGAGCGGTCCAGGACCAGGAAGAGCTCGGCCGGCTTGCTCTCGACAGCGAAGTATTCGAAGCCACAGCTCGCTTCGGCTGGGCCACCGCCGCTGGCTCCGGGCAGGCCAATGCCGCCCCCGCTCGAATGAGCCCCGGAGGCTCCGCCCGTCGGGAAGCTGATGGCGCTGCCTCCACTGCCCGAGCTTTGCCCGCGGACTCCGGCGTGGGCTCCCGCACCAGCGCCACCGGGGTCTTCGTCTGCGCCGGAGCAGGCCAAAAGACCGTTGCAGAGCAGCACCAGCGCTGTCCGAGCAAGTTGGCGCGCGCGCGAAGCGGGCGGCCTGGGCGGACCCAGCGTGGAGCGTGAATCGGAGATCAGGTGCAGCACTCGGCTAAATGCAGCACGCGGCCATTTCGATCACGACGCCCTCAACTTGCCTGCGTTTGCCTGCCTGTGATGTTTCGGGGGCCGCGTGGCGAACGGGCGCGCTGGTCGGTCGAGCGCGCCGCTGGGTGACTCGAGAGCGACGCTTGCACCTCGCTGCAGCCGCGCCGTGCCCGCGCTGTTCCGTGCGCGCGCTCTGCCGGCGTGCCAGCGAGCGCGCGCGTTTCGAAAGCGTTTCCGCGAGAAGATCTTTGAGTGAACACAACGCTGATGGCGAGTGCTGTCTCGATGTCATCCCGACAGTCACTGTAACGCTGCACTTACACCTTGACGGGTGATGAAGGTCCGACGCAATGCTCTGTGCATTCCTATGGAGAAGCTGACTGGGCTTTCCAAGTTGTTGATAGCGGCCATCGCCGTGGGCGCCGCTGGCGCTGCCGTGGGCACGTATGGCGGGGCCGAGAGTAGCCGCCAGGCGCTCGCCTCGCCCTCGCCGCCGGCGCAGGCAAGCTCTGCTCCGCCACAGCGTGCCGCAGCTCCCGTGAAAGCACCGAAGCTGACGGCGCTCGCTGGAAGGCCGCTGCGCGTCGCCGTCTCCGAGTGGCCTGGGCACATGGCTTTGATCGTCGGCGCGGGAGGCATCCGCACGCAGCCGGGCTCGCCCGCCGCAGCTCAAGGGCTGGACTTCGAGATTCTTTTCATCGAAGACGCAGCCAGCAAGAACAAGGCGCTTCAGGACGGCTCGGTGGACTTCGTCTGGCAGACGGTGGACGAGCTGCCGATCAGCATGGGTGGCTACCGAGCCGCGGGCGTCGAAGCGCGCGCCTTCTTGCAAATCGATTGGTCCCGGGGTGGTGACGCCTGCGTCGCCTCGCGCGAGGTGCAGAAGGTAGAAGACATCGTCGGTCGCAAGTCGGCCATGATGATGTTTTCGCCGGATCATACGGTGTTCGAGTTCATGATCACCAACTCGCGCCTGACGCCCGAGCAGGTGACGCAGGCGCGAAAAGCCACCAGCTTTTCGCTGGACGACTTCACCTTCGGGCGCAACCTGTTCACCGCGGGTAAGGTCGACGTCGCGTGTCTGTGGGAGCCCGATGTCACGCTGGCGCTCAACGGCCGTCCGGGGGCCCACCGCTTGTTCTCCACCGCTGACGCGACGGAGCTGGTGGCGGACGTTCTGCTGGCGCGCCGCGACTTTCTCGACGCGCACCTCGACGTCGCCGAGAAGCTTGCGCGCGTGTGGTTCGAGGCCGTCGCGAGCGCCGAGGCAGATCGACCGGCCGCTGCTCGTTTGATCGCCACGGCGGCGCCGCGCTTTCGTGACGAGCTGGGCTACGATCGCACTCTGGAGGCGCTCGCCTGGGTGAAGTGGACGGACCTGCGCGACAACGTCCGCTTCTTCGGCCTGCAGGGGGGCGCGCCAGCTTTCGATCGGGTCTACAACCAAGCCGATAGCATCTGGATCAACTACCCTGAAGCCGAGATCAAGGATCGCTTCCCGCCGTCGGTGTTGCGCGACGATCGCGCGGTGCGCCGTATCTGGGAGAGCAGCGGACGACCGGCTGCCGCAGCACCGGAGTCCTACGAGCAGCGTATTGCGCGCCAGGGTACCGCAGTCTTTACCAAGCCCGTCTCGATCAGTTTCGCGAGCGCCAGTAGCCAGCTCGACGCCGAGGCCATCGCCGTGGTCAACCAGCAGCTCCTGCCGCAACTGGAAATCGCGCGCGGCATGTACATTCGTGTCGAGGGCAACACCGACAACGTCGGCGACCGCGATGCAAACCAGGCTTTGAGCGAGCGCCGCGCCCAGGCCATCGTCGAATACCTGGTCAGTCGAGGGGTCGACCGCGAGCGGCTGGTGGCACGAGGCAATGGTGCGGTTCAGCCGGTCGCCAGCAACAAGACCGCGGAGGGCCGGGCGCTGAACCGGCGCACCGACGTCTTGTTCATTCGCAGCAGCAAGTCGTGAGCACGTCGTCGAACACCGAGACCCACATGATGGAACCGACAGAGTCCAGCAGTTATCTGCAGCGTGCGTTGTGGTCACAATACAACGTCATCCTGCTGGCAGGCGCGCTCGTCTTCGGCATTGCGCTAGCTTCGTTCGTTCCCGTGCTCGTCGGATTGGTCGGGGAAGCGTTGTGGCTTCTCATCGCCCCGCGGAGCGCCGCCTTTCAGCGGCGCGTCGACAAGAGCCGCGCGGACCAGCAGAACGCGCACAAGCAGGCGGCGGTGCGGCTCCAGTTGCAAGAGCTCGAGCCGGTGTATGCAGCTCGTTTCCACGCTCTTCAAGCGCAGGTAGGCGAGATTCAGGCGGCAATCGCGCAGAAGCCCGGGTTCGCTCATGCGGATACGCGAGCGGCGCTCGACAAGCTCGACGCCATGGGTGGCTCCTTCCTCAAGCTCGCCGAGATCCACCAGCGGCTTCAGAGCTTCCTGGCGGGCACGCCGAGCGGCGAGCTGGAGCAAGAGGTCGCGGAGCTCAGCCGCAAGATGTCGGCGGAAAAGGATCTGAGCGTTCGCCTGACTCTTCGGCATGCTCTGAGCCTCGCGCAGCGGCGAGCGCAGCAACGTCAACAGATGACGAGCACGCATCGCGCCGTGGAGCTCGAGCTCTCGACCGTCGAGCGTTCCGTGGCTTACATGAAGACGCAGGTGAGGGGTCTCGCATCGCCCCGCGAGCTCCTGCAGGAGATGGAGGCGATGAGCTCGCAGGTCGGATCGGTGGCGGCCCTGGACGCGGCAACCCGCGAAGGCCTCGTGTCGCCGGGTCAGGCCACCATCGAACGGAGCCTGGGTGTCCAAGAGGTCCGCTCCGGGTGAGCGGCCCAGCTCGCAGCCTGGTCCCGCGTTCGCCGCTTTACGAAGGCGAGACCGCCTGCTCAGCACGGAAGGATCGCGGCGTGGAGCAGGGGTCGCTCTCATCGTGCTGCAGGGCGACGCTCAACTTCATGATGGCTCCGTCACGGTAGACCTCCAGATCGAAGCGCTCCTTGCAGAGGTCACGTGCTCGCAGAAAGCGCTCGAACGAGGGTGTCTCGAGACCGTTCACCTTGAGCACCACGTCGCCGCTGCGCACTCCAGCAAGCGCCGCTGCACTGCCCGGGAGCACCCCCCAGATTGGAATGCCGTTGAGGGTCTTGGCGATACTTTGAAGCTCTGCGAGGTTTTGCATGGATTGTCTCGGCCTTGACGCTCAGCGACTGGCCCGTGCCGAATCCCTCTTCAGGAAACATGCCAGCGGTCATTCCTCGACCTTTAGCGGGGATCCTGGCGCTCCCCTCGGTACCAGCGGGCTCGTCCGCGCTCGCTGGTCTCGTTCGGAGACGCGGGCGTCCCGTGAGGGGAAACCCGAGTCTCGATCCGATGAACGTCAATTCGGCGCGCTCGCCACGCGCGTCCTTGCCGCGGCAGCTCCTGAGCCGCCACCACACCTGCGCGAGCGCACGTGAAACGAAGCGTTCATCGGCCAACCGGCCCCAGGCCTCGCCGAGGCCAGCGTTGACGCCCAGCTCGTTGCCCGGGGGCCGGAGCGCAATCCGCCGGCGTCGCCGGCGCGCGCGGCTATGCTGCGCCGCGTGCAGGTGACCCAGGAACCCGCTTGGCTTTCGCGCCTACTCGCTCCCGTGACGGAGGTGCGGCGCGGCGAAGCCATCACAGCGCTGCTGTTGACCCTCAACGTGTTCCTGCTGCTCACCGCGTACTACGTCATCAAGCCCGTGCGCGAGGCCATGATCCTCGCGCTCGACTCGGGCGCGGAGTACAAGTCCTACATGAGCGGCGTCATTGCCGTCGCTCTGCTGGTGGCAGTGCCGGCTTACGCCCGCGTCGTCGACAAGCTGCCGCGCTCGCGGTTGGTAGTGGGGGTCACCCTCTTCTTCGCCTTGCATCTGCTGCTCTTCTTTGCTGCGAGCGGTAGTGCCTCGTTGCGCAACGGCATGGGGCTGGTCTTCTACGTGTGGGTGGGTATCTTCAACATGCTGGTGGTGGCGCAGTTCTGGGCGTTCGCCAACGATCTCTACACGGAGGAACGCGGCAAACGCCTGTTTCCTCTGGTGGCGCTGGGCGCTTCCTTGGGCGCGGCCGTCGGCAGCAAGGTGGCCGCGCTGATGATCCCGAGCCTTGGCTTGTACCCGATGTTGCTGGCGGGTTGCGTGTTGCTGGTTGCCTGCGCGGGTCTGTTCTGGTGGGTCGACCTGCGCGAGCGCGCGTTGGGTAGCGAGTCGCCGCCTGCAGCCCGACCCGAGCTCGCCACCGAAGGCGGAAGCGGCGGGGCCTTCCAGATGGTGCTCCGCAACCGCTACCTGCTGCTGCTTGCGCTGTTCTCGCTCGTGTTCTCCTGGGCCAACACCAATGGCGAGTACATGCTGGGCAAGGTGGTGAAAGGGGCAGCGTCCGCGGCGGTGGCGCGCGGCGAAATCGCCGCGGCTGACCAGGGTGCTTACATCGGTGCCACCTACGGCGACTTTTTCTTTTACGTGAACGTCGCGGGCGTCTTCCTGCAGGCGTTCGTGGTCTCACGCCTCATCCGCAGCATCGGCTTCGGCGCGGCCTTTCTGTTGATGCCCGCGCTCGTATTCGGCAACGCGCTGCTGATCGCGTCCCTGCCCGTCCTGGCAGTGGTGCGAATCGGTAAAATCGCCGAGAACGCCACCGACTACTCGCTGAACAATACGCTGCGTCAGATGCTCTGGCTGAGCACGACCCAAGAGCAGAAGTACAAGGCCAAGCAGGCAGTCGACACCTTTTTCGTGCGTGCGGGTGACGTGAGCTCGGCGCTGCTGATCTACGCCGGCGTGGGCTGGCTGAGCTGGGCCATTCCTCAGTTCGCCATCGCCAATGCCGTGCTCGCCGTCGCCTGGCTGGGCGTCGCCGTCCTCATCATCCGCGAGCAGCGGCGCTCTTCCGCTCGTGCGGCGACGCCCGGGTCCGGAGCTCAGCGCTTGGGCGAGTCGTCAGCAGCCGGACGTTCCAAGCCGGCGAGCTGAAATCCCTCCGCGCCGAGGTCGTAGCCGTGGACGCGAAGCGGGCCCTCGGCGCTGCCGTTGTGCAGGTCCACCACGAAGTAGCGGTCGAGCGATCCTCGAGGCGTCCGAGGCTTGGCGACCCGCGGGAGCCGTACGCAAACCTGGCCGCTTGCGTCAGTGCGGGGAGCGCCGGCGGCGATTTCGGTCAGCTCGGCGCCGTGGAACAGACGCGTCGTGTAGCGGAACGGTTGGCCGTGAAATGCGGGGGAACGGCGTGCCAGGTCGACTGCGCACAGCTCGCCGAGTTCCAGACGAACGTCAGTCAGCGGAGAAAGGCGTGAGAGGTAGCGACGGAGCAGCAAGTGTTGCCGCGCGATGAGCGTTCGAACCAGGTATTGCTCGTGGCGCAGATTGCTGAGGTTGCCGGCTCGAACCGCCGCCGCGATGTGCTCGGGCGTGAAGCGCGCGATGATGCGCGCGGCCCAGGCGCCGTCGCTCTCGGACATGCGCGAGAACGCTGGGTTGGGATAGCCGGCGCGCCAGGCCGAAGCCTCGAAATTATCCGGCGAGAAGTAACCGAAGATGGGCGCTTCGGGCGCGATTCGCGCGCGGTCCCAGCGTCGCGTGATGGTGCCCATGGTGGCGAAGTCCTCGAACAGGTATCCGAAGTCGAGGTAGTACGCATGGCCCAGGCGTCGCGAGATCTCGTCCCAGGACCACTGGCTGCCGAAGCAGTCGCCGAGGTCGATGTACCAGTGTTGGATGTGTCCCGGCGTGGAGTCGGCGTCCGCTGTGTCCACCGGCAGCCAGGTGTTCATCGTGTTCTGTTCGCGCGCATCGAAGTGATTCAACCAGGCGGCGAGCAGGCGCCCACCCCGTAGCTCGCGGCGGTCCTCGTGATCCACCACGTCGTTGGGATCATCGGCTCGGGTGCCTTCGTAGCGGAAGGGCCCGACGGTGCGACCCGGCAACCACCGCGACGCGGACATGCGGACGAGCTCGCCGCGATGCGCCGCGTTGGACAGCAGTCGCTGCAGTGCAGCCTGATCGAACGGCCGTGTCACGCCGGTGTTGTCGGTGACCTGCAGCCCGGGCTTGAGCTGCAGAATCGCCGGCGAGAAGTAGACGACACTCTCGCAGGGGACATGGAAGCCGAAAGCCCAGTAGAGCCTGGAAGCGATGGCGGCTGCAGCCGTCGCGCGCTCCGGCTCGTCTTGAACGTCCGCCTTGAGCATGAACTTGTCGATGCCCTCGACGCGTACGCGAAATCCGGGGTTGGCTCCGTTGGGCTTACCTTGGTCAATGACCCACGAAAGGTTCGTGGCGGTTGGGTCGAGCACCCGCTCACCACAGGGCCCCTTCACCAGCTCGTCTGGCGTGAGCGCATGGCGCCCCAGGCGGTTCTCGAACCAGCTGGAGTCGGGCACCTCGTCCAGGCTGTTGACGTTGATGGACTCACCGGCGGGGTCCACAGCGAAGAAACGAGCAATCGGGCGAAAGAGAGTGTTGTCCGCCGCGTCCCACGCAAAAGGCGATACGTACTCTTCGGGGGCACAAAGTCGATGCCCGGGCTCCTTCGGGTCGGGACGACAGGACGTCGTGAACGGCCTTCGGTCGTCGTCGAGCCAGAGCGGCGGGCGGTCGAGCGGAAACCGCTGCAACGAGCCGCTTCCGCAGCCAGTGACCAGCATTGATAGCGAAAGCGCGCGCGCCAGAGTGTCAAAACCCATTTGTCGTCCCAAACACGAGGCGCAACGACTCCGGACGCGCCCCGTCGCGCAACTGCGAGGTGCCAAAACCGAGCAGTGCCTCGAACGGTTGATCCCGTCGTCCATGCGCGCGCACTCCCAGTCCGAAGCTCAGGCGCATGCGGTCGCCCTCGAGCCCATCGAGGTGTTCGCCAAACACGTTGCCGGCCTCGGCGCTGAGCGCTCCGTCCAGCATGATCCACACGGGCCAGGTGTATTCGAGCTTCGCCACGAGCGCACTCTGATCGACCAGGCGCCCTTCGAGGAAGCCGCGTAGCGGAGCATTGCCTCCCAACACGACCTGTTCCGTAAAGGGGATGGCCGCCTCGTCGTCGAGGTTCTCACTGAGGAGGGTCGTTACCGATAGACCGATCACGCGATTGCGTCCCGTAAGGTCGATAAAGCCGCCCAGCGTGCCGCCGTAGCGGAGCCATTCGTCCGCCACGTCGCCAGCCAAGCGCAGATTCTGCTCGGCTCGAACGACGGCCCGCACACCCGTACCGGGATAGGGCCGCGGCAGCCGCGAGTCCAGAGCGAGCTCGAACCCGTGCCGCAGCAAGGTGTACCCGCTGCGGAAGCCAGGCGGGCTCGCATACGTCCCGTTCTCGATGCGAGCGGTGATGCTCGGGTCGTCGCAGCAGCGAGAATCGGAAAAATCTGCGGCACGCACCGCTGCGTAGGCGCCGAAGTGGCTGCTTCGCGGCAAGGGGATCTCCAGGCGCAGCGCGCCGCTGAGGTCGAGCCGGGCGTAGCGTGCAGCCGCATCCTCGTCGGAGTCAGGGCCGAGACCATAGAACAACCAATCGGGGCGGTCCCAGGCCTCGAAACCCCAGCCGATGCGCATGCCGCCACTCAGCTCGAAGCGCTCGGCGAGAGCAAGTCGCAACCAGTCCTTGCCCCAGGTCGCCGCGTTTGCCCGCACGGTATGCCCGCGAAAGCCAACATCGTTCCAGAAGAAGTAGAGACCGACGCTGGGCTTGAAGCCGAAATCAAGCAGCGCCGTCGGGAAAAGCCCGGCCTGCCGCTGCTCCCCGAAGGTAAAAAGGTCGAGCAACACGGTCGCCAGGTTGGCGCGTTCTGCGGCAACGACGGCCCAGCCGAGGGGCCGTCGCAGCACGTACTCACTCACCACGTAGAAGGGAAAGAACACGACCCGCCCGGTCCAGACCAACGCGCCGGGTCCGGGAGGGTGATCAGGTCGTCCATCGTAGTCGGGCAGCCGGCGGGATTCTGGCTCGGGGGCAGGGCTGACCGGTTGCTCTCGCTTGGTCGGTTGCGCTTCCTCCACCTTTGCTACATCTGGCTCAGCGGCCTTCGCGTCCGGGGCCAGCGCCACCATAGCGGACGCGAGCGCGAGGACACCGGGCGCGACCAGAGCGCGCTCGGTTCGTGCAGTCATGATGCACGCTTTTGGCATAGTCCTCCCCGAATCGAAAGAGCTCTTCGTCCCAGCCATGCCGAGAGCTGTCCCCCCTGACGAGAGCGAGCACCGGCCAAGCTCGAGCACAACTCGCAGAGATGAGTCAGAGCGCCCCAGCAGGAAAGCCGAGGCTCGCGTGCCGCCCTGAGATCGTGCGGCGAGCGCGCGGAACCGCACATCGAGGCCCCGTCAGAGTACAGTCTGGGTGTGACTCAGGTCCCGGTGCCGTTCGCGGCCACACGTGCCGCGCTGTTGTGCGCCGTGCTCCTCATCGCGCTGCAGGTCGCGGCCAAAGCGGCGCGGGACGCGCTGTTTTGCGTGGAGTTTTCCGCTGCCGAGCTACCACGTGTGATGACGGCCGCCGCGGTACTTTCGGGCGTCGTGGCGCTGCTCGCTGCCGCGGCCATCAAGCGACTCGGACCCGGGCGGGTCATCCCGGCATTGCTGTTCGCGAACGCTGGAGCTTTTCTCCTCGAATATCTCGCCTTCGCCGCAGCCCCGCGACCGACCGCGTTGCTGCTCTACCTGCACACGG
>DASQDA010001092.1:0-3751 GCA_035634435.1 Polyangiaceae bacterium | reverse complement strand
ATGGCATGTTGTTCTGGGACGGGCGTCCCGTGGACCCGGAGAAGAGCCCTGTCAAAGCCGCTGACGCATTGTTTGGCGGCAACGCTGGTGCAACGCCGGCGCCTACGCCAGTGAGTGCGGACATCGAGCTGCGCAAGGAGCTGTTGGCGCTCACGGCTTCCGAGGTCCAGGGGCTGCACACGCAGCTCAGCCGCCTGACGGCGGAGCGCACCAAGCTCGAGACTCACCTGACCGCAATCCAAGGCCTGCAGACGCAAGCGGGTGGTCACAGTGGTCAGTCCAACTGCTCAACCAAGCCGATGCTTCCGGCGGTGGAGATGGTGCGCGCTGCGAGCGCCGGCCAGATCGTCGATTCCAGCGGTGGAAACGATTACTTCTATCAAGAGAAAAACTTCCCGCTGCTGCTCCAGGCGCAGCTCGAGGTCGTGGCTCAAGCGCTGATCTGCAACGCGGCACAGGTGATCGGCCTGATGCCTATGTACGCGACCTGCGACTTCGATTTCACTTTCGCTGGCGCACCGGGATCCCATCACAATGGGCTGTCCCACACCGGGCCTCAAGCCGTACCCACGGCCCAGTACAACTCGCCCGTGAGCATCGACAACCTGCAGGCCGCGGTCAGGGAACCCTTCGCCCGAGCGCAGCTGTGGTTCACGCAACAGCTCGTCAAGAACGTGGTGAGTGTGCTCGCCGCCACGGACGACCCCGCGGCACCAGGCACCAAGGTGCTCGACAACACCATCATCTATTGCATGAGTGAGGTGGCCGACGGGCAGAATCACAACCGGATCAGCGGCATTCAACACCCTCAGTTTCCGTCGCAGTTGCCCTTGATCACCATCGGCAAGGGCGGGGGAGCGCTACGCAGCGGACAAGTATTCGAAGCGCCGGCGGCCAAACTCGAGGACGCAGCTGCGTTGGCCCGTCCTGCCACTGATATCTATCTGACGTTGGCGAGAGCCATGGGCGTCGGCACCGCCACCTTTCCGGATACGACCGGCCCAATCAACGAGGTGCTCGCGTGAAAGGCCTAAGTTTTGGCGTGGTGGCGTTGATCGCTGCCGCGGGCTGCCAGGGTGCTGTCGACAGCGGCGACGGGAGCAGTCGCGACGACGGCGGAGCGAGCGGCGCTCCGGCGGCGGCGAGCGGCGGCTCGCCCTCGGTCGGCGGTAGCGCGGGAGCGGGCAACGCGCCGGCCATTCCCCCAGGCCCTAGCCAAATTGCGCTGAACTGCGCCGCCCCCAAGGTCGGCGCGCCCGCCCTGCGACTGTTGACTCGCTATGAGGTCGACAACACGCTGAACGACATCTTTCCGTCGCTGAAAGGTCAATGGACCAGCGCGCTGCCGGCCGGGGAAGTGTCGTCTTTTGGCTTCGACAACAAGGTCTCGGCTCCGGTGAGTCCGCAGTTCGCAGCGGCTCTCCTGGAAACGGGCCTCTCAGTGGGCAGCGCCGTGACGGGGCCAGCGCTCGCGACCTTGCTGCCATGCTCCGGCGCTGCCGATCGCGCTTGTGCCGAGCAGTTCATCACCCAGTACGGCCGCCGACTCTTCCGGAGGCCGCTGAGCGCCGAGGATAAGACCCGCTACCTTGCGTATTTCGATAGTGCGCTGGCAAAGTCTGACTTCAAGACGGCGATCAAGTGGGTAACCGCAGGCTTGATTCAGTCGCCGCATGCGATTTATCGCAGCGAGATTGGCACTGCTAGCGGCGGCGGTAAGCGAACCCTCTCTCCGCACGAGCTGGCAACCGAGCTCGCCTACACCTACACGGGCTCGACGCCGAGCGAGCAGCTGCTGAGCCAGGCCGATAGCGGGAGCATCAGTGACCCTGCAGCCGTTGCGCGCACTTTGCTGGCGACCGAAGGCGGCAAGCAGGCCCTGCATCGGTTCTTCGAGGGGTACCTCGGCTATTCTCGGGTTGCCGCGACGCAGAAGCCGAAGGCGCAGGGCTTCAGCGACGTCAGTGCGGACATGCTGCAGGAGACGCGCCGGTTCATCGATTCCCTGGTGCTGCAAAAGGGCGGCGGCCTCAAGGAGCTGCTCACGGCGCCCAGCACGAACCCTTCGCAAAAGCTCGCGACCTATTACGGCCTGCCTGCGCCGACCAGCGACTTTGCGTCCGTACAGCGCCCTGCCGGTCGCGGCATCGGTATTCTCGCTCAGGCGGCATTCCTGGCGACACACGCGAACTCCGACGGCTCGTCGCCCACCCAACGCGGGGTGTTCGCGTCCCATCGTTTGCTGTGCGAGCCCACGCCGCCGCTGCCCGACGACATTCCGCAGCTCGCGGCGCCGGCGCCCGGGGTCAAGACCACGCGCCAGCGCTATGAAGACATGCACGTCAAAGCGGGTGGCTCTTGCAACACCTGTCACCAGCGCTTCGACCCGCTCGGCTTCGCCTTCGAGCACTTCGACGAGGGCGGGCGTTACCGCGAAACCGAAGCCGGGTTGGCGATCAATTCGGCGGCCAGCTTGATGGCGGCGAACGGCACGGTCCTGTCGTTCAACGGGCAGGAAGATCTCATGACGCAGCTGGTGGGCCAGTCAGTGGTCTACGAGTGCTTCACCGCATATCTCGCCACCTACGCCTTCGGCACCGCGGAAGCGTGCCTCGGTCCCAGCCCAGCGGCGCCGCTGCAGGCCGGTACTGTGGGTATCGCTGAAGCGTACGTGCGCTTGGCCGCTGAGCCACACTTCACGTCGCGCACGTCGTTCTGAGCTCCAGCACGGCCGCGCGCCAAGGCAGAAGCCAAACGCAACCCAGCACGCGGCTGAACGCCGGGCGTCCCAATCTCGGCGCGATCACCACCGAAGGCGGGGACGAAGTGCCGCCGTGCTCACGCCGTCACAGCGGGCTGCAGCCACGCAGCGTGGCGGCAGCGGCTGTGTCACACACTGCCCTGTCGCAATCCGCCGCCCACCGGATGCGAAGGCACACGCCTGCCGCCAGGGCCCCAGCGCTGGCCGTTAGTCGTGGACACCGCACATCTACACTTGCCGACACCGTGTCTGTGTTGCGCACAGCTTCCCAGTGTCTGCGAAGGTTCCGCTTGTGCTTTCCTGGATTGATACTTAGGTTGGTGCTCCGCTCCGAATCGCCCGCGTCAAGCGCGGCGCGACTGTCGCGGTAGCGACTCGAAAGAGCCGCTTTCACTCTCATCACCAGATAGGCGGGAAACGAGGGCCTTTTCGTGGGTCGCGGCGAGATTCGCCGGGTGTCGCTCTCGCGTCGCCCTGGGATGTTCGTTAGCAGCGACCGAGCTCGGCGGCGGTCCGTCGCCAGCTGCATGGGTCGTCCTGCTCCGCGTACGCACTTCAAGGATTCAACAATGCTTCGATCAACTAGCTCGCTTCGAAATCTGACTCCCTTTTTGGCGGTCGTGCCGTTTCTGCTCATCGCCGCGGCGTCCTGCGCCGATGGCGACACCATCGTCGGCGCGCCAGGCGGCCCGGACGTAGGCGGTAAAGGCGGCAGTCAAGGCGGAACCGGGGGGCGAGGTGGCTCGGGCGGCCAAGGCGGCGGCCAGGTGCCGTCAGGCGGTCAGGATAACGTCGGCGGCCAGACTCCTGCAGGTGGACAGGGCGGCGCAGCGGGTGAGGGCGATGCTGGGGCGTCAGGAGCGTCAGCGGGAGCCGGCGCTTCCGCCGGCTGGAGCGGGGAGGGCGGTATGGGTGGCGAGTCGGGCGAAGCAGGCGCTGGTCAGGGAGGCGCCAGCGGCGGAGGGGCAGGCGGCGAAGGCGGGGCGGACA
>DASQDA010001091.1:0-4015 GCA_035634435.1 Polyangiaceae bacterium | reverse complement strand
GCCCGGATGATCGCGGTGGTGGTCACGGCTCGCCCGAGGGGCGTGGTGTTGAAGTACCGCTTGCCGCCACTCGACAGGTGAAAGGCGCCGCATTGGATCGCGACCAGCCCTTCCTGCACGAGGGCGTCCCGGCAATCGACCAGTCGCGCGGCGACGGCGCCGTGGTCCAGCGCGATCTGGGGGATGGCAGCCGGGTTCTCTTCGTCGGGCTGCGCCAGGTCCGCGGTGTAGGCGTGGACCTTCATTCCGTTACGCGCCAGCCAGGCAACCGCGCAACGGGTGTCGAGACCCCCGGAGAAAGCAATTCCCAGGGCGGTGCCTTCGGGAGGCAGACTACGGTAAATTCGGCTCATGGCGGCCGCTGCCGTAGCACGGTCCGGGCGACGCCAGGCGGCTGCCGCTGAGCTTGGCCGCTCGATCGAGGGTTTTACCTCGGCTTTCGAGGCTTTCCAAAGGGGTGGCGGCTCGAAGCTGCGGCGCCACGGAGCCCTGCGCATCGGTTCAGGCCGACGAGCCGCAGCGGATGCTTGCGCGGACCGGCTGTATAGACTAGCTTCCGCCCCCCACTCCCATGGCCTACGCAGTCATCCGCTCGGGCGGAAAACAATTCAAGGTCGCAGAAGGCGACGTTCTTCAGGTGCCCAGCCTCGCAGGCAACCCTGGCGATGTCGTCAGTTTCGGCGAGGTTCTTCTGATCAGCGGCGATTCGGTGCAGGTCGGCAAGCCCACCGTTTCTGGCGCGAAGGTCCAGGGCGAGATCGTCAATCACGGTCGCGGCGAGAAGCTCGTCGTCTTCAAGTTTCGCAAGCGCAAGCGCTCGCGCAAGAAGGCGGGCCATCGCCAAAACTTCACCGCAGTTCGCATCACCGGGCTGCAAGGCTGAGCCATGGCACATAAAAAAGGCGGCGGCTCTACGCGCAACGGACGGGGCTCCAACGCTCAGTTCCGCGGAGTAAAGGTTTTCGGCGGCGAAAGCGTTCGCGCTGGCGGCATCTTGGTTCGCCAGGTTGGGCAGACCATCAACCCCGGCCGGAACGTGGGCGTGGGTCGCGACTACACGCTGTTCTCCCTGGTGGACGGCAAGGTCGCTTACGAGCACGACAGCCGCACCAAGAAGCGCGTGTCCGTGTATCCCGCGCTCGACGCACAAGCGAGCTCGGCGACCTGAGCTACCGCGCGGTCGTGTCGGACATCGACGGAACGCTGCTCGGCGCGGACGGCAAGGTCGCTGCGAGCGACCTGGAAGCCATTCAGAAGCTGCTGAAGCGGGGCATCCCCGTGACGCTGTGCACCGGACGTATGTACTCGGGCACACGCACCATCGCGCGCGACCTGGGGCTCACGGATCCGGTCGCGTGCATCGATGGCAGCCACATCGTCGATCTCACGACGAACCGCCAGCTGGCAAGCTCACCGCTGACCGGTGGCGGGGTGAGCGCTCTGCTCGAGGAGCTCGATCAGCACCAGCCCGCGGCGTTCGTCTTCTCCGGTGACCGCGTCTACTTCGACAACCCGGGTCGAGGCTACTTGCCGTACGTGGCGACCTGGTCGGAGGAGAAGGAAGAGCTCAGCGCCGTGCTCGATCCGTCGCACTGGCACGCCGAGCGGCCCATCGCTGCGCTGGTCGCGCTCGGCACCGAAGCCCAGATTGGTGGCGTGCACGAAGCCATTCGCCTGCGCCACGAGTCGCTGCTGCAGTCCGTGTGTTTTCCGGTGAGGCATGCCGCCCACGAGGGCGTCTGGGGCATGGTGGTGCGCGCTGCCAAGGTCGACAAAGGCACAGCCATCGAATGGCTTGCCAGCCACTACGGCATCACTCCGGAGGAGATCGTGGTGGTGGGTGACTGGCTGAACGACATTCCGATGCTCAAGCGCGCGGGTCGTTCCTTCGCGATGGCTCAGGCGCCGGACGAAGTGAAGGCCGCAGCCACGGACGTGCTGGAAGCCGACATCTGGCGAGGGGGCGGCCTCGCCGAGGCCGCCGTGCGCTCTGGTCTCCTGTAAGCGGCGGACGCAGCCCAGCGCAGGGGGGCGGCTCGTTGTAGACTGCCGCCCGTGGCTGCGATCCGGATTTTGCCCCCAGAGCTCGCCAGCCAGATCGCCGCCGGCGAGGTGGCCGAGCGCCCCGCGAGCGTCGTCAAGGAGCTGGTCGAGAACGCGCTCGACGCGCAGGCGACCCGCTGTGACGTCGAGATCGAGGGCGGCGGGATCCTGCGGCTCTCCGTGAGTGACGACGGTCATGGCATGGACGAGCAGGACGCGCAGCTTGCCGTGCATCGACACGCGACCAGCAAGCTTGCCAGCGTGGCGGACCTTTCGCGCGTGCTCTCCTATGGCTTCCGGGGGGAGGCATTACCGAGCATCGCCTCCGTGAGCCGGCTGAGCCTACGCTCGCGCGCGCGCGGCCTCGAGTCGGGCCTCGAAGTCGTCGTGGAGGGGGGCTCCAGCGCTCGCATCAAGACGCTGGGTATGGCCGTGGGGACCTGTGCCGAGGTGCGCGACCTGTTCTTCAACGTGCCAGCACGCCGCAAGTTTTTGCGCTCGAGCGCTACCGAGGCCGGCCACGTGACGGAGGTAGTCGAGAACGCTGCGCTGGCGCGCCCGGACGTGACCTTCACGTTGACGCGCGATGGCCGCCGCGTTCGCGAATTCCTGAGGGTGAGCACGGCAGCGGAGCGCGTCCATCAATTGTTCTCGGAGCCGCTGTCGGCTTGCACGGGTGAGCGCGGTCCGCTCGGCGTGCAGGCTCACCTATCGCGCCCAGAGGCTGCCCGGCTGGGTGCGGCGTCCTTGCATCTGTTCGTGAATGGCCGCTCCGTGCGTGACCGCTCGATCGCGGCGACGGTCGCGCACGCGTACGGCAGCGTCATCGAGCGAGGGCGCTATCCAAGAGGGGTCGTGTATTTGTCACTTCCGCCCGAGCTCGTGGACGTCAACGTTCACCCGCAGAAGTCGGAGGTTCGCTTCGCCGACCCGCGCGCTGTCACGGACGCGCTGCATGCGATTCTATCGCGCGCCCTGACCAGCGCCTTTTCACTGCCGCCGCGCGGAGCAGCGCGAGTCGAGCTTCCGCTCCGCCCGAGGAGCGACGCGGAGGGCCCCTCACGGCCGCAGCCAGCGCGGCCCTCTTCGACGTTTGCCGCGGCGCAGGAGAGCGAAGCGAGCTCCGAGGTACTGCCCTATGACTCGAGCGGTGGCGACGCCGGCGGCTGGTTGACCACGCCCGCGCTGACCCTGGGCGTTCAAGACGGCGGAGTCATTTCGCTCGGTCCAACCCCGAACAGCGACTGGAAGAGCTTGCGTTTCATCGCTCAGCTGCGCCAGACCTTTCTGCTGTGCGAGGGCGCGGACGGGATCTACGTGATCGATCAACACGCCGCGGCAGAGCGCGTCACCTTCACGCGGCTGCGCCGCGCGTACGACTCGCGCGCCGTGACCTCGCAGACGCTGTTGTTCCCGGTGCTCGTCGACGTGACCTGCGCGGAGGCGGAGCTCGTGGAAGCGTCGCCCGACGAGCTGGCCCGCGTCGGCCTCGATGTTCGCGTGCGCGCCGCCGATAGCGTGAGTATCCACGCGGTGCCCAAGCTGCTGGTGCGAGCCAGCCCCGAGCGCTTGCTACGTGACCTGCTCGCCGAGGTCGGACGCAGGGGTGCACGCGCCTTTTCCGACGCCGTCGATCTGGCCCTGGCTACCATGGCGTGCCACGGCAGCCTCCGCGCCGGCGATGCCGTGGCACGTGACGAGGCCGCGGCGCTACTGCGGTCTCTCGACGAGGCGGACTTTGCCGGCCACTGCCCGCACGGAAGGCCGGTGGTCACCTTCACCAGCTGGGCCGAGCTCGAGCGCCGCGTCGGGCGCCGTTGAATGGCCGAGCTGTTGCCCCTGCTCGTGGTGGTTGGCCCGACCGCGTCCGGCAAGACCCAGCTGGCAATCGAGCTCTGCGAGCGTCGTGGCGGAGAGATCGTCAGCGCCGACAGCGTGCAGATCTACCGCCACTTCGATATCGGCACCGCCA
>DASQDA010001090.1:0-1869 GCA_035634435.1 Polyangiaceae bacterium | reverse complement strand
CTCGAGCTCGCGCGGCGCGCGCGGCTCCGCCATCAGCCGGCCCTGGGCGGGGCGTCGGCTGATGGCCATGCCAGCTCGGCGGGCTCGTGGCTGCAAGGGTCCGCTCGCGACATGGCCGGACGAAGCTTAGCCTGTTTGGCGCCCCGTGTGGGCAGGGCCCCGAGCGCCAAGCCGCAGGGCGGGTGCTATTTGGCGCCACCGCGACGTCGTGGTTGTGTGGCGTCGCCTCCATGTGCATTGTGCGGCCGCCTTCGCGGGTCGCGCTCGAGTCATGAACGCCGCGTGGAGGTTGCTGCAGAGAAGGTGGGTCAATGTTGGAGCCCGGGATTATCGACACTGTTCAGCTGGGCGACGGCACGGAGTTCGTGCTGGCGCGCCGCGGTGAAGAGTGGGTGGTGCGTGTCGGCGGCAGGGTGCTCATGTCGAGTCGCATGCACGACTCCGAGGAGGCCCTCGCGGAGTACGCCATCGATCGCGCACCGGAGCCCACGAGCGTGCTCGTCGGTGGGCTCGGCTTGGGTTTTACCCTCCGTGCGGTCCTAGACCGGGTTCCCGAGGACACGAAGGTGGTGGTTGCCGAGCTCGTCCCGAACCTGGTGGATTGGAACCGCATGCACGTCGGTGAGCTGGCTGGGCATCCGCTCTCCGATCCGCGGTGCGAGGTCATCGTCGGCGACGTCTATGACACCATCAAGCGCTCGTCGCGTAGCTTCGACGTGATCTTGCTCGATGTCGACAATGGTCCCATCGCGCTCTCACAAGCGAAGAATCAGCGCCTGTACAGCGAGCATGGCGTGAGGGCCTGTCACCGCGCGCTGCGACCGCACGGCATCCTCGCAATCTGGTCGGCAGGGCCAAACGCCCGCTTCGAGCGCAGACTGGCCGCCGCCGGATTCGATGTCGAGGTGACGCGGGTTGCTGCGCGGAGCGGCTCGCGGGCGCGTCACGTGTTGTTCCTCGCGGAGCGACGCTCCCTCGAGCAGTAAGGCTCGCCCGACCCGCTCAGGCAACGCGCTAGCGCAGCGCCGACACGGCAGCGGCGAGCTTGGGCAGCGCGACGGGCAGCGCCGTCTTCAACTCGGGAGCGAAGATGGCGACACGCAGCTCCTCGAAGGCCCACTCGAGCTCCCGGACGGCGGCGCGGTTCTGCGCAGTCGCACGTTTCCGCATGAAATCGGTAAGCAGCGCCGTCAAAGGCGCCAGCTTGTCGGCATCTTTGCGCGGGTTGGCGACGGCTCGCTCGAGGCGCGACTGCGCGGCGCGCAAGTAGCGAGGATAGTGGCTGAGGCGCGCAAGCTCGACGCTGGCCATGAGGTCCGACGGGAAGAGCAGCTCCAGCTGGCCGCGGATGTCCTGAATGGCGGCTCTGCCGCTCGGCAATTTGCTGGCGGCGGTCAGCGCTTTCAGCGTCCGCGCGAGCTCGGTCGCGGCGGCGGCTACGACGTCCGTGACGAGGCGGAAGGTGGCTGGTAAGCGTGGTGTTCCCTGAGCAAGCCGCGCCTCGAGCTCGTTCTTCGTGCGTGGCAATGCCGAGCCATCATCCAGGCCGAAAGCTTGATCGAGGATACGCGCGAGCACGTGCTCGCGAAAGGTTTCGCTCTCGCTGCGCGACGGCAACGTGCCGTCTACATGCGGGAAAGCGGCGGGCAACTGCGGCACGATGGCTGCGAGCGTGCGTCGCGCCGCGATCGCAAGCAGCCGACGCACGCCGGCGCGGGTCGCGACTGCTGCCGCGTGCGCCGTCTCGAGTAGTACCAGATCGACGCACGTGCGTCGGTCGACGAGCGCCGGATACGAGCGAAGCTCGACGCCGCCCACCCGACGAGTGACGAACGCTGGCAGCTCGCCGAAGTCCCAGCTGGTGAGTCC
>DASQDA010001089.1:0-7334 GCA_035634435.1 Polyangiaceae bacterium | reverse complement strand
TTTTTAATCACTAGGCTCGCGCCGTCAGTGGCGACGACGTAGTGCGGGCCGTAGGAAGTGCAGGGCCGCGCGCTCGGCTCTGCCGTCAGCGATACTGCGCGCCATCCCGCTGGTGCTGGGCGCGGTCGAAGCGGCTCGGTTAGCACTCGAATGGGCAACGTTACTGGTTGCCCGCGCAAACCAAAACGAGAGGGCTCGACATGAATCAAGTGAATCCCCGCCGCCGAAATTGGGTGGCACTCGAAGTTCAGTGCGGCGAACCCACGCGAGCGTGTCGGGCGACGAGCTTCGTCGCAACTTGCGGAAGCGGGAGCTCCGACGGGCGGCAGGACCGAGAAGTCGTGCACGGCATGGTACTGGCCGCCACCAACTCGCCGTGCGTGCACGTCAACAGAGGGCAGCTGGCCCAGCAGGATCACGTCTCGGTCCGCAGTCAACCAAACTTCCGGTGCATCCGCTGTCGGTGGGGGGAGGCTCGCTGTGAAAGGTCCCCGCGCGGCTCGGATGCCTTGGTCGCTCGACTGTTCGGACTGTTCCGGCGCGTGCGCTGGAGGTGGTGCTGCCCCGCAGTTCGCGGCGACCAGGAGGCCAATCAAGGAAAGAGCGCGCATGCTAGCTCGACAGCTGCAGACGGAATAGGTTCCCGCCACGCTAGGTCTTCTCGTATTGGGACTCAGCTGTGTGCACCCAATGACCTAATGCCCAGGTAGTCCCTGCCAGTTATGGCCTGCCCAGCACCTGCTTCACCCGCGCGCGGCTGAGTCCGAGGCGCGTCGCCAGCTCCGCTCGGTTCGCGACCTTGACCGCCTCGAGCATTCGACGCCATTCGCGATTGGGTCCCATGAGTTCGGCGCGATTCGTCCAGTGCGCCGTCCCCGCACCGGCCGACCGAAATCCACCAAAACGTGATAAACAGGTTCTTACTTGAGGAGCTGTTGGGGAGCCATAAAAATAGGCCTTTCGTCGAGTGATCTAAGGCCACGTCAAAACAGGCCACCACCTCGCACTGTGATCGCCACTCAAATTCCGTGTAGCTGTCGACCGCGCCGGAGCCCGCTACCTCGACGATCTGACCGCTCGAGTTGTGGGTGATGCGCTCGAGCACCTCTGCTCGCGCGCCGTTGGATCGGCAGATACTGATGAACGTGTTGCGGGTGGCGTGGAGCGTCGTGCTCGCAATGCCAACCGCCTTCAGGCTCGGTCGAAGAGCTTGTAGCCGCTCGAGCGGGAATGCTCTCCGAGCTTGCGGTGGGGGATCGGCTGCGGCCGCGGTCGGCCCTCACCGTGCGCCGTGACCCAGAGGGTTCGGCGTGACCCTACAGGGTGAGCTTACCCGCTTGGCGCCCCGACGACCGCCGTCAGCTCGAGCTCACCCAGAGAGCGCACCGTCCGCCGTGGCGTCGAAAGCAGGCGCTCCTCCCGGCGTTCCGGGCGGGAGAGCGGGCTCCGCGATTTCGCGGACGCGCCGGCCATCTGCTCCTCGGTGATACCCAGCTCAGCCTCAGTCACCAATGAATCTAACATATTGGTGCACACCCCGTTCCGCTTCCTCGAAAAACTCACCAATTGATCGACAGAGCTCCCTTTCATCGAGAGTCTTCGCCTTCTCCTCCACTTCGCGCCACTCCGCGAGTACTCGCGGAGCCTGCACTCGATTGAACACGGTGTCGCCATACGGATCGATGCCGCCAAGTAAGCAGACCTGCGGACTGCCGGCGATTGCCAGTAGCCGCGGCAATGCTTCTTCCTTATCCACTACTTGTTGATGACTTTTCCCGTCTCTGTTTCAAGAGCAATCGCAAAGGCCATGGGAACTCCTGACTCATGGTGTGCTTGATACTACTGGAACGCAGCTACTTAGTTCGGCGGCGTCTGTTATCACCATACATTCGCGCCCACTGCTCCGGGCACCGTTACACGGCACCACGGCCAGCGTCCCGGCTTTGAGCTCAACCCAACCCGGTCGTTGCACCTCCTGCACCGGTCACGAGATCCATCGCTGAGCTCGGATTCGTTCGACCTTGGTACGCGCCGCCGCTGCTCAACCCGCTGCTAGTGGTTGCGGTCGCCGGGACCGACGCCCCACGGAATGTCAGCTTGCTACTCCCGCACCAGGGGCAGCGAAGGCCCCCTCGAGCGTCCGGCGCCATTTGGGGCCAAGCTCCAGCGGCTCCTCTCGCGCCGACGGAGCTCTCCTGTCCTGCAGCAGGAGCAGCGCCCGCCTTGGCGAGTGACGAACCGATCGCGGGCTGGCGCATCTGCGCAGTCACGAGCCGTTGCCGGGGATGCATTTCGGGCGACAAGCGCGAAGCCGACCATCCGTGTTGGGTCGTGCCTCTCCACATTCGCACGGGCGCGGCGTTCCGTTGGAGGCCGGTCACGCTGCCCGGCCAAGCATCGGACGTTCTGCGCGTGTTCGAACGCGATGGCGTGGAGCTATCTCTAATCGCGAACGGCTACGAGTGTGGCTTCTCCACGTGCTGGCCGCCGGCATCCCGCCTTATTCTAGACCTCTTCATTGAAGACTGGTCGGCGAGCTCGGGCCCCGTCCGAGCACGCCTTGACGCTGCCTTCAACAGCGCCCGCCGTAGGTTCATCCAGCAAGCCTCTTCGCTCGTCACGCCAGATGCCGATTTTCCCGACGCCGTTCCGGCCGCGACCCTGCTGGCGGTCGCCATCGAAGGAACGGTGGTCCACATGTCCTGGATCGGCGGAGACAGCGCGGTGATCGCGCGTGGGTTTCGCGCGGTGGCTTCGACCACGCCGCACACACTGGTGGAGCGATTCAAGCACGAGCATCCAGAGGTGACCGACCTGAGCGAAGTTCCGGACGTGCTCCTCCGCAGCATCGCCACAGACGCGCCTGAGGACCCGCCGGACTACCTCGCCGCCACGGTGGAGGCAGGAGACACGCTGCTGCTCGTCAGTGGCTCTGCCTTCCGGGGCGCGTCTGGCTCGTTCGACGACGCCGCATTTGCCGCGGCTGGACACGCCAGCCCCACGATCCTCGCGGAGCGGCTCGCCGAGGTTGCCTTCTCCGAGACCAACGCACCGTACGCTGCCGTCGTTGCCCTGCGGTTCGAGGACGTCGACATTGGCTCCACCGTTGACCGACTGATCGCCGAGTTCGAACCCGATCCCAGGCACGGCGACTGGGTGCGAGTGTGGAGCCAGCAGGAGCTCGCGCTGCCCGTTGTCTTCGACCTAGGCGGCATGCTCGCTTTAAGACGCGATGGGGCTGTGATCAGCATTCCGTGGGACGAACCCGGCGCAATCACGCACGAGGAGACATCCTCCGTCGCGCACATGACGGCGGTGATCGCCGCCGCACAGAAATATCCAGAGCTGAGGACACTGGCTCCAGCACGGCCCTCCGATGCACAGGACTGCTCTCAGTGCGCTGTGACGAATCCTGTTGGGTCCCGGGGGTGCCCGCTTTGCTGGCACCTTGGGTGGCTTCCGCCGACGCCGGCGAGATGGTTTTTCAACGATCGCGCTCAAAGCACTACCACTGGGATACATGCGACGAAGCGGCCGTGGTGGAGGAGGCTATTGGGCCGAACCTAGGGCAAGCCCGCAGCTGTCGTGTTGGTTGCACGCGCTCCTCCTAAATCGAGGTGGTGCGTTGCGGCCCTGAGCAAGCCGCGGTGCGCGTTCTATCGCCCACCCGGCTGTTCGCCCCGGATCGTCGCCCGGCCCGACATATGGACCGGTAGTTCGTATGAAGAAATCGGGATGGACCTCGGCCCCGTCGACGGTCGACGACTCACGCGCGTCCCGCTGTCAGTCCCAGCGGACCCGCACGCCGGGATACTGAGAGATCATGCCGTCGCGCGTGATGAGCTCGGCGTCTCGATCGATTGCGCTCGCTATAATGACCCTATCGATCGGATCCCGGTGAATGTCCGGCAACGCAGCAGAGCGGGCTGCGATACTAGGGGTCAGAGCGATGAGCTCAACCCCTGATCCCTCGAGCGCGGCAGCGAAGAACTCCTCGATCGGGACAGGTAGTGCGATTCGCCCCTTCTTCGCGAGCCATGCAACCTCCAGACAAGATACGGACGCGACGCCCACTGCTGGACTGCAGTCAATGAAGCGACGCGCGCCGGCGGGCAGTTCGGAGCCAGCGCCCTGGACCCACCACAACCAGGCGTGTGTATCAAGAACGATCACCGGCCGTGGACGTTCCAATCCTGCTCATCTAGAGCAGGGGCCAAGACGTCGCCGGTGATGCGTAGGTCAGAGAGTCCCGGGGCAGGCCGCCGCCGCTCGCCTTCGCGCACGCCCTGCTCGAGCACGGTGAAAACCGCTTCGACTCGGCTGAAGGGAGGCAGGGAAGGTAGCGCTTTTGGCCGGCCTTGCTCATCAGTTTCCAAAACGCAGCGTCGAGCTTCCACAGCGAGAGCGTACCATGGCGAAGAAGATCGAGCCCGCAGCCCCCGGCAATCGCGGACGACCCGAGACAGGCCATCTTTTGTTCCGGTCTGGCTGCCGCGGCGGCGCCCTCATGGCCTGCCGAGCATCTGCGTCACCCTAGCGCGGCTGACACCGACGCGCCGGGCGAGCTCCGCTTGGTTCGCGACCTCACTCGCCTCGAGCATCCGACGCCATTCGCGAGTGCGTGCCGTTGCGGTCGTTGAGACTCGTCCAGTCAGTCGTGCCCGCACCGGCCGACCGAAACCCGCCAAAAACGCCGTAAACAGGTTCTTACTTGAGGAGCTGTTGGGGAGCCAAAACGCACCAACCCACGACGGAAGTAAGAACCGCGTAGGGGTCGGCTGCGCGGAGCGAATCCGCACGCGATGAGTAGCGCACGCTCGACCTCGCCCAACGGGTCTGTGCAGAGGTGCAATGGCCGCGCCAATGCGTTCCTTGCGAGCGAGGGATGCCGTTTACTACTTACCTCGGATCTTCGAAGTCGTTGAATGCGTCCTCCGCACGCTCGGACCGCTCGAGCTCGCTGAAGCGCGTCGACGGGGCCGTCCAGTTCAGCTGGTGCGCGCCGCGCCCGCGGAGAACCCGAGCTCTACTACGCGAGCCGCGACGCTCAGGTACGCGCACTCGCTGGCGGGGGGTCTGGCCCGCGTCTGCGCGTCGTATGCGCATGCCGTCGCCTCTGGGAGCCACAGGGGGCGGCGAGCCGTGTAGGATGCGTTCGAATGACGATCAGAACTCCTCACCTTCACGCTGTCTCTCCGGCGAAGCGGCTGTTTACGGCGGCTCTTCTGTTCGCGCTCACGTGGGCCTGCGCAGGTGAGGACCCGGCAGGACACAGGGACGATGGCTCTGGTGGAGGGGGGGGCGGCATCCTTCCAGGCATCTCTGGAACAGGTGCCGGGCGGAATCCGGCGGAAGGCGGCTCGCCAGCCGGCGGACCCGCGGACGGTTCTGCAGGGGCTGAAGGCGGAGATGCCGGCGAGACGTCTGCCGGAGCTGGTGGCGACGCGACCGGTGACGCCGGGGGTGAATCTGGCGGCGGCGGAGCTGGTGCGCGCGGCGCGCATGATTGCGACGTTCGCCTCGGAGTTGGCGTTGTCGACAGCGAGGGGCTCGAACAAACACCGGACGGTGGTCTGGGCTATCCGGTCGATCGCGAACGGGGTGTCTACATCAAAGCGACACTGGAACGACCGGCAATCGTGTCCTTCGCTGTTTGGACCCCAGAGTACACGGACATCATCTGTAGCGAAGAGGGTACCGAATTCGAGAACGTCGCATACTTGGGTGCCGACGTATTCATCGACAGCAGGTTCACGGGCGATAGTTACGAGCTCGCGAACAGTATCGAATCCCCACAGGGGTGGCTGTCGGCACAGATGGCACTTCCCGAAGGTACCGTCAGCGCGATGTACTACGGCAACGGCTCCCCAGAGTGCAGTGAGTTCCCTGGAACGAAGCCTTTCTATGTTACCGGGTTCTGCATACGATACGCCCGATAGCTGGGTGATTTGCTCCTGGTATTAGCGTGAATTGAGGCTACGTGCCGCTCACGGATATCTCGCGTCGGCACCGTCGTTCATCCACGCCGGCGGTGCGCCAGGGCATCGCCGTAGTTCATGACGTCCTCGCCCGCGAGCTTCACGCGCCGGACGTTGTGTTCTTTGACCGTGCCGAGATGTCCGGCGAGATCCCCGACGGGGCAGCGGCCCGTCTCGACGAACACCGGCACCTGCTCACTGATCGCGACCTCGGCCACGCGCCTGTGCTCCTCCAGGGTCAGTTTGCGGTGGCGATACTTCAGCGTCGACGCCCGTGCGCGTGCGCCGCACCATCAGCCGGTCGCCGTAGACCTCCTCGATGTCCTCGCTCGAGACAATCAGGACGCGCTTGCTGCGTTTTGACGAGGACATCGTCCAGTTCACGGACGAGGCGGGCGCATCGCAAGTCCAACCGCGGCTCGCAGTGAGTACCAGGCCGCGATGGCGCGCGCTCGACGCTTATGGCAGCGTAGGCGCGCTCCCCACGGTGGTACTACAGAGCCTCGCGGAAGAGTCATGGCGGAAGGGAGCGTCCCGCTGATCCGCAGCGCTCCGTTGTGGCAAGTGGACACCAGAAGGGCACGCGTAGCTAGCGTTTCTAGCCGCTGCCGCCGAGGACCTGCGTTACGCGTGCCCGCTGTGTGCCATGCGACGCCGAGCTTCCCGCCACGCTCGCGCCGAACAATCCGGACTTGCTGGGACGGTTACGACGAACACGCTCCAAAGGAATACAGCGAACGCAGCTCGCGGCGTACTTCGTGGGCGCAGCCTATAACCTTGTCCGAACGGCGCGTCTTATTGCAGCACCGGCACGCCGGAGGTCCGATGAGAGCCGTCGCGCTCTCATCGGACTGAAACAACGAAGGGTGCGACCGCCCACACCCGCTATTCCGCCGCCTTGTTCTAGCAGGCGCTCCTTCGCGCTTCGGTCAGTCCCACAGGAATCGAGCTTCCCGCACGCGCCCATTGGAAAAGTAGACCACGCCAATGTCGGCGTCGAACCGAGGGTGGCGACTGTGGGTGTAGCCGCGAACTATGTCGCCCGTTTGGAGGTCCGCATTCCGGGAATGGGGAGCGACGAGGGAATGCGCTTCCTCGATAGTCATGCCGGGCTCAATGCGGTTGAACTCAGCCAAAATACCTTGCGCGACGTCCAGGGAACATAATGCAGGACGAGCAGGCCGACGGTGAGCAACGCTAGCTGCACTAATCTCACGCGGCGTCTGACCGAGTCGATCAGATAGAACTGCATGAGCGCCGCGAACGCTGCGTACGCCAGATAAACGAGAGGGCTTGCCGGCATCGCCAGTACGAGCTCCACGAAGACCGGCGGCGCCATGAGTACCGCGAACAGCA
>DASQDA010001088.1:0-9699 GCA_035634435.1 Polyangiaceae bacterium | reverse complement strand
GGCCCCAGGTCGGCGCAATGGCATGGTCGTTCGAACCGGTGAGCGGAGCGAGCGCATTGCCATCCGAGTCCATGCGGAAGATGCGGCGTGCTTTGCTCCAGCGAGCGGAGAAGACCAGCTCGCTGGCGAACGAGCCGGGCCTGCCGGTGAGCGCGCCCAGCAGCGCATCGGTGATGCGATGGCCGGTCACGCGCGCGTCAGCGCGGGGCACGACGAGCTTCTTCTCGTAGACGGGCTCCTTGCCCACGTTGAGGAAGTAGGCGATGCCGAGCACCTGAATCTTGTCGGGCGCGGCGTCGGCCCTGGCCGCAACCTTGACGATGGCTTCCGCTCCGAGCGCCTGCCAGGCCTTCAGATCGATGGGGTCCTCGAAACCGTACAGCCCGGGCGGCGCCTTCTCGTCGGCGATGACGTCGAAGAGCCCGGTGAGCTCGAAGTCGCGGCGAACCACGCCGCGCACGATCACGTCTTCCAGGTCCGGCGAAAGCGACGGCAGCACGGCGATGCGCGGCAGCTTCTCCTGCTGCGTTCCCGTGACGACGAACTCGCCGAGCACGCTCTCGTCACGCGGGGGCTCGCCGGGCGCACCCGGCGCACGGGGAGCGGGTTGCGCGGATGAAACGCCCGCGACGAGCAGTACGCCCGCCACGAGTTGCGTCCTGAGAATGGTCGGTACGAAGGCGTTCAGTCGCATTGAGCACTGCTCCCGGAAAAGCGCGGCGTAACGGTGGTCTGGAGAATGTCGGGGTAGAGCGGCGGCGGCGGCGGTAGCTCCTCACCGACCATGCGCTCGAGCGTGGTCCGCACACGTTCGTCGAAAATCGTGTTGCCGCTGGGTCGGGTGATTTCGTAACCGGCCACACGACGATCGGGTCCGACGCGGACGGCCACGGCGGCGCTCAAGGTCTTTAGCTCGTCACAGGGGATTTCCCCGGTCGGCGGACGGAAGCGGGCGTTGAACCAGCCCAAAATCTTTCCCAGGTACTGGCTCACGGCCCGCGCCTTCAATGGGTCGACCTCGGTACCCTCTTTGACGCCGTCGGGCGAGCCCTCCCCCTCCGCCACGGGCGTCGGCTCCGGTGCAGCGTCGAGCAAGACTTGATCCACCTCCTTCGCGACCTCCGCGTCTGGCGGCGGCGCAGCGGCGTCCGGCTTCACCAGGGGCGTCTTGGGGATGGCGTCGGGCGTCTTTGCTGCCTTTGGCGAAGGCGCGCTCGCCGCCTCGAAGCGCTGCACGGGGGGCTGCTTTTTCCACATGTCCGGCAGCTTGGTACGGACCTTTTTGCCCCCCAGCTTGAGCAGGGGCATCTCGTCCAGCACCGGCTTCACGGAGATGGATCTGGCCTCCGGCTGCGGCGGGGGGGCCGCCTTGATCGCAGCGCCTTGTCCGGCAAACGCCAGCACCAGGAACAACGCCACCAACATGCCGAGGCTGAAGGCAATGGAGAGCAGGACCTCGCGCGGCTCGAAAGCTCGCCCGAAACGCTCGGCTGATACTGCGCGCGTGCTCGCCATCTGGGACGGGAATCACCGCGGGGGTCCGGGCGGCTCCGCTTCTTCTTCGACTTCGGGCTCGACCAGAAGATTCAATGACTCGACGCCGCTATTCCGAGCGGCCGCGACCACCTCGGCGACGATGCCGTAGCGCGCGTTCTTGTCCGCGCGGATGTAGATCTCCCGTTCCGTCTGCACGCGGGCGTTCTCCCGCAGCGCCGCGTCGATGCGGCCGGTGACGTCCTCTTCGCCGAACAGGACGCGCTCGTCTTTCGTCACCGAGACCAGAAGACGCGCGTCCTTCACCGGTGTCTGGGCCGCCTTCACCTCGGGCAGCTCGATCGGGAGCCCGGTGGTTAGCAAGGGCGCGGTGACCATGAACACCACCAACAACACCAGCATGACGTCCACGAAGGGCGTCACGTTGATCTCGCGAAAACCACCGCGTCTTCGGCCGCCGCCACCCGCGCCCATGCTCAACCTCGAGAGCGCGAGAGCGGCAGCGCGCGCGGGCCGTCGGCAGCCAGCGTTGCAACCCAGACCTCGGAGCTGGCCGTGAGCTCATCGATGAGATCGGTGATGCGCTTGTCCACGTAGTTGTAGCCGATCGTCGCCGGAATGGCGGCCACCAACCCGAACGCGGTGGCGATCAGAGCCTCGCCGATGGCCGGAGCCACGACGGGCAACGACGCGCTCTTCTCCACGCCAATGCGGAGAAACGCGTTCATGATGCCCCACACGGTGCCGAACAGGCCGATGAATGGGGACGCCGAAGCGATGCTCGAGAGCGTGGGCATCAGCGCCATGGCTCGCTGCTGCTCGCTGGCGACAGCGCGTCGTGCCACGGCCGTGAGCAGGTCCGACGAGCCGCCGCGGCCGTCACCCCGGCGCGCGAGCGACAGCACCACGCGGGCACCCGGGGATGCCTGGTGGTGCTCTGCCAGAGCCACCAGATCCGCCCCCGACGCCACGCGTTCGGTGGCGCGCTCGAAGGCTCGCAGCGAGCTCTGCATGCGGCTGAGCTGTGCAAACTTCAGAAACCAGATCAACCACACGAGAGCCGCGGCGATGATGAGAACGATGAGCACGACCAGCACCACGCCGGAGGACCCGAGCATCAAGCTGATGGGATCGGTGGCGTGGAGCTCAGGAACGCTGGACGCTGGAGCTTGAGCGAGCCGCATTGGCTACTCTTCAGGCGCCGAGCACGACGTCGACGCGCCGATCTTCCGCCCAGCTCGCTTCGTTGGTGCCCCTCGCCTCGTCTTCACCGCGGGACGTGGTCGCGATCTTGTTGGCGACCATGCCCAGTGAAGCAATGATTTGCTTGACGTTATCGGCGCGGCGTTGCCCAAGCACGCGGTTGTACTCCTCGTCGCCGCGCGGATCGGCGTGACCAACGAGGCGCATCTCTCGGCCCTTGAGCGGTCCGGTGGAGAAGCAGACGGCCAGCTTGCGTAGCACCACCCGGTCCTGATCCCGCACGTTCGCCGAGTCGAACGCGAAGAACGCCTCGGCATCAGTGATGCCACAGGCTCGCTTGATCTCGTCGGAAATGTTGATGTTCGACTTGTTCGGATTGTCGTCCACCTGCGAAGCCGCCGGCGGGGCAGGGGGCGGCTGAGGGGGCGGCGCTGCCGTGACGGCTGCGGCTGTTTGCGGTGGCGGTGGCGGCTCCGAGCCGCAGGCGATGAGCGCAGCGCACGAAGCGAGCAGAACCAAGGTCAGGCTTCTCACGGGTTCCTCCTTATCGTAGCGGTTTCACAACGCGGCTCCTGAGAAGGAGCTCTCGAATCGGTGGCGCGGGGTGCCTTGCGCAGACGGCGCGAAGCACCAGGCGAGGCTCTCGATACGCCTGGCGCGTCTATAACACACACCGAAAGCGACGACGCAGGACTCACCTCTCCGTCAACGCTGGAGGCGCGCACCCAATTCCACACACCGACCTGCGCTAGGACGAGTCATTCGGGTGTGCCCGGCCCCACGGCAACGACGCTAAGACGAGTCGGCTCGTGCCGCTGAGCCCGCTCAGCGCGTGGCAGCCAGGTAGGCCAACAGGCCGACGGTGGCGAGCACGAACGCTGCGATGAGAACATAGCTCGCCGTGTGACCGCTTCCCGGCCGCTCTGTCGCGCGGGACACTTCCAGCTTGGTCATCGCGAGCAGCGCCACCGCGCGCAGCTTCTTCTCTGCGCTCTCCGAGCGGGTGCGATCAGCCGCCATTCCGCGGTAACGCACGGCGGCTTCGACGAGGCGTTCGTTCACCTGGCAATAGTCCAGGAAGGCGGCGTGGCGCTCCTCGTTTTCCCACTCGTCGACCACGCGCTTCCACAGCGCCTCCAAAACCGGATCGGTTCCCGTGCTCATGGTCCGCGCTCCGGCCGGGATCGCACGCGGCGCTCGGCGTTCCACCTGGGGGCGCGCCTATGCAAAGCGCAACTCTTTGGATAGACGAGCCGTGATCGTGAAGTAATCCCGCCGCGCATACGGCCGATTGAGGATGTGAAAGTCCTTGTTGCTGATGCCCACGCAGCCGAAACAGTACGTGCAGCCCGATAGGTTCACGGAGCGCACCAGATAGGAGCTAGACGAGCAATTTTCGCACTCGATGCAATGCTGACAGCCAATCAGGCCCCGGCTCGCTCGGCAGTGGGAGGACTCGGTGCAGCCCTGGCAGCGCACGCAGAAGTGGCAGCGCAGCAGCCGTTCGGAATCCGTGCAGAAGGTGCTCTCGGTACAACCCTGGCAGCGCTCGCACTCGACGCAGCCCGTGTTGCCCCGCTCACGGGCGACCTCGGCGACCAGGTCGCGGTAACGGGCTTCGAACGTGCGCGCATCGAGCGGCTCACTCACGAGGGCACTATTTCACTGCGAGCCCGGCTTAGGCAAGGGGCGCTCGTCCCTGCAGCTCGGGGTGAAATCCTGCTTCGAGGTCCCCGATGGAAGCTGCGGAGGTCGGGGAGGCACGGTATAGACCCCGGGCCCATGAGCCCGGCCAAACCCTCGTTGCCGACCCACCGGCAGGGCCGCGGCGCTGGCCGGCACGTGGACGGCAGCCCCCCCAGGTACCTCCTGCTCGTCGCGCTGCTGGCCCTTCCGCCAAGCTGCGCTGGTGAACGCACCCCCGCTCGTGCGTCCCCGCCCGCGCCCACGGCGACGCCGAGGGAGCAGCACACCGCGGCGCCGGAAGAGCTGCGCTGGGGGCGGCTGCAGCTACCGGCCCTGGCGGCCAGCATCGAGCTCGCGGATGCAGCTCGGTTCCGGCTCGAGAGCACTCGCGACTGGACTCGACTTCGTCACCTGCCAACCGATTCACTGCTCGAGCTCAGCCTCACGCGCGCCGAACGCCTGGTGAGGCCAGCCGACTGCGAAGCGCGTGCGCGGTTGATGCGGGCCGACCTGCCTGCGCCCGAAGGCGAAGAGGTGGTCGATCGGCAGCGCTTGGCGGTGCCCGCTGGCTTCACGAGCGAGCTCGTGGTGAGCGTGGAAACCTTGCCGGGGGGTGAGAACGTCCAGGGCCACGTGCTGGCGTTCGGGGCGGCCATCAGCAGGTGTTTCGCCCTGCATTACGTCACACGCACGACAGGTGCCGCGGCACCCGTGGAGGTCGCGCGTCGCTTGCAGTCCGTCGTCACACGCGTGTTGCCTTCCCTTCGCTTCCGGGAGCCGGACCAGCGCGTGGCCCCCGTCCGCTTGCCCTGATTTGCCGCTGCCAAAAGGCTTGGTTCGCCCGGCGTTTGCTGTCAGAGTGCCGCCGCTTGAAAAAGCTTGGCATCCTGATTCGTACCTGGCCGCTCGTCCTCTTCGTGCTCGCCGTCTGCACGTTTGCGGCCCCCGGCGTGCGAGCCGACGACGTCGCCGACGAGGCGGACGTGCAGTTCAGTCTGGGGACGGCGCAGTACCAGGCGGGCAATTACCGCGAGGCGCTCGCTCATTTCCTCGCCTCCAATCGGCTGGCCCGAAACCATAACGTGAACTTCAATATTGCTCGTTGCTACGAGCAGCTGAAGCAGTTCCCGGAGGCGCACCGCTACTACACGCACGCGCTGGACGGTGAGACCGACGGCTCCGCCATCGCCCGTACCAAGGAGGCGCTGACGCGCATCTCTCCGTTGGTTGCCATCTTGCACGTGGTGACGGAGCCACCCGGCGCGCGCATCTACCTCGATCGGCGCGATCTAGGCGAGCGCGGCGCGGCCCCGCAAAAGATGGCTTTGCCGCCCGCCAGCTACCGCGTCATCGCCGAGCTCGAAGGCTACGAGAGCGCCACCGTGTCCGACGTGCAGCTCCAGGTGGGAAGCGAGCGGGCAGTGACCCTCAAGCTCAAGCGGATCGTGGGCATCGTGCGCATCACACAGCCCTCAGGCGCTCGGGTGCGCCTGGATGCGGACAACGCGCCCGAGCTCTGCCGCACCCCCTGTAGCGTTCAAGCAACGCCGGGCCAGCACACCATCGTGCTGTCGCGCGAAGGCTTCCGAACGGCGCGCGTGCCCGTCTCGGTGCAGCCGGGCCAAGTCTCGGAGATCCGCTCCGACCTGATTGCCGAATCCGGCTCGCTGGTGATCAACTCGGACGAGGGCAACGCCTCCGTTGAAATCAACGGTGTGACACAAGGCTTCACCCCGGCGCTGCTGACGGTGCCGGTGGGTCGACACAAGGTGCGCGTCAGCTTGCGTGGCTTTCGGCCCGTCGAGCGCGAGGTCGTCGTCCGGACCAACGAGCAAACACGCCTCGACGTGCAGCTTGCCTCCGCCGACTCCGTCGAGGCCGCCTCCCGGGTCTCCGAATACATCGAGGACGCGCCCGCCTCCGTTTCGCTGATCAGTGCTCAGGAGCTGCGTGCGATGCACTATCCAACGCTCGCCGAGGCGGTGCGCGGGGTGCGCGGTGCCTACGTGTCTGACGACCGTGGCTACCAGTCGCTGGGCTTCCGCGGCTTCGGGCGACCCGGCGCTTACGGCAATCGTGTGCTCATCACGATCGACGGCATGCCGGTCAACGACGACTGGGTCTGGTCTTCCTACGTCGGCTACGATCTGCGCACCGACATCGAGGACGTCGAGCGCATCGAGATCGTGCGCGGCCCTGGCTCGGTGCTCTACGGTACCAGCGCGTTTTCTGGGCTCGTCAACCTGGTGACCCGGGCCACGGACGCGCCGGACGGACATGAGGTGGGCGTCTCGACGGCGAGCGACGGCGTGGCTCGCGTGCGCTTGCGCCTCAACCGTAGGTTCGGGCAACAAGGCGGATTCTGGACGTCGGTTGCCGCCGGCCAGAGCGAAGGGCGGGACTTCTTCTTCCCTGAGCGCGTCGCCGAGGGCCCCCCCGAGGTGGCAGGGCACGCCCGCGGGGTCGATGGGGCGCGCTTCGCCACGTGGAGCGGACGCGGTACGTGGAAGGCGCTCTCCCTCAGCTGGATGCTGCACCACCACGACAAGCACATCCCGACCGGGCACTTCGGCACCCTGCTAGGCGACGGACGCACGCGGCAATCGGACACGCGCGGCTTCGTCGATGCGCGGCTGGAGCCCAAGATTGGCATCGTCAGCTGGCTGACCCGTCTTTATGCCAACACCTATCACTACCGGGGCTATTTCGCGCGTTCACCGGAGGAGGGTGGCCTCGAGTCGTATCCTTACGACAGCAGCTGGGTCGGCGCGGAGCAGCGCTTGATGATCACACCCTCCCCCGCCTTCACGTTCACCGCCGGAGGAGAAGCGCAGCACCACCCTCACGCTCGGGGCAGTGGCCCTACGGAGATACCGGACCCGGAGGTGCCAGCCTTCTCCGATTCACGTAGCTTCCAGCTGGCGGCCGTTTACGGCAGCCTCGACGTGCGCCCACTACGCGAGCTGAAGCTCTCGGCTGCGGGACGGCTCGACTATTATTCCACCTTCGGCACGTCGATTAACCCTCGCCTGGCGTTGATCGCCACGCCGTATGCTGGGGGCAACTTCAAGATTCTCGCGGGCAAAGCCTTCAAGGCGCCGAGCCTTTACGAGCTGTACTACGCCGCAGTGGGCCAGCTCGAGGCGACCGATCTGCAACCCGAGAATATCTACTCGCTCGAGGTCGAGCTCAACCACCGCTTCAGCCGCAACGTGGTGGGGACGTTGTCGGCCTACTCCAACTACATCACGGACCTCATCACGCTCGAGACTCTGCCGAGCGAGGAGCTGCAGTACCAGAACGCACGCACCCCCGTGGGTACGCTGGGCGCCGAGGTCGAGCTGCGCCGCGACTGGAAGGAGGGCACCATGCTGTCGGCGTCCTATTCACTGCAACGGTCGGCATACCTGGAGTCCGAGTCGCTCGCCGCGCTCGTGCGGCTCGACCGTTCCCCGGACTATCGGGAGGTGCCCAATGCACCGATGCACCTGGCCTCCGTCAAGGGAGCCGTGCCACTGCTGTCGCGCGCCTTGACGTTGATGACGCGCCTCTCCTTCGAGGGCGGCCGCTATGACATGAACGACCGCGTCGAGGAAGGCACGGATCAGATCCAGACGGAGCACGCTTTTCTGTGGGACTTCGTGTTCTCCGGCAGTGAGTCGCGCTGGGGCGTCGATTATGCGGTGGGTGTCTACAATGCATTCGATTCACGCGCGCGCTACCCCGTCAGTGCCGAGCTTAGCCAGCGCGCAATTCCAATCGCCGGCCGCTCCCTGGTTGCCTCCGGCTCGCTGAGATTCTGATGACCTGCGGAGAACGCTCGAGGCACCCCATGCGAATCGAATCGCTATTCCTGGCGCTGACCTTGACGCTGACGGCCTGCAACGACTTCGGTCCTCGCGTCTATACGGCCCAGGCTTACGATCCCGAGGCGATGTGTCTGATGCCTTACGGTCCTCTCGCGCTCGTCGAAGCGCAGGAGCTGCGAGCCACCTGTGGGGTGCAGTGTTTGCGTTACCGAGACGCGCTTTACCTCTCGACCGTCTGTGCGCCGTACCCGGCGGATGCCGCGGTCGAGCTGCCCGAGACGTCGCCGGAGTGCGCGCTGGCGCTGCAGAGTCTCCAGAGCGAGGCTTTCTGTGACGCGGAGACCGACGTCGACGCGGGCGTGGACAGCACCGAGGGTCCAGACGCCGGGGGACCCCAGCCGCAACAGCCGGATCCCGGCGGCGCTTCGGACGCGGGAAGCCCCTAGGGCGACGAACGCTCAGGAACCATACCGCTGCGTTTTTCCAGCTGACTGATCGACTCGCTCGCCGAGCAGGCAGCTCAGGGGAAAAATGCCAGCCCCACCTTCGCGCCGAGCCAGCGCACATCGTAGGTGATCGGCAGCTCCACCTCATCTCCGCTGCCATCACGACGAGCGAAGCGGCGGACATGACTGACGTGTTGATCCGCCGCTTCGAGCTCGAACAGCAAGCCGAACCTGGCAGACAGTCGCGCGAGCACACCGATCCCGAAGCCGATGCGATAGCCTTTACCGACGTCCATACTCTCGGCCACGACTTGCCGCTCCGCGCGAGCCGGTGCGCTGCTCAAGCTGAACGAGACGGGCGCGAACAGGAATAGCGACAGATCACGGCGCCCCTCGACCGGAAAGCTCAGGACCGGCGCGACGCCGAAATCGTAAAGCGCCCGATCGCCGTCGCCGCTGTACTCGGACTGCTCCGTGCCCCACTCCGCGCCGCTCACGAAGCCACGCGCGCCTACCCAGCCGAACAGCTGCTTTTCGTAGAGAAGGCGCCAGTTTCCAGCCGAGCCCGCGGAGCCCTCCGCGTCGTCAGGCTCGTTCGAGCCCACGGCGGTGCGTACCCGCACCGCGCCGATGCCTACGGACGCGCCGAGCCAACCCGACTCCGCAGCAGAAGGCGCCAGCAGCTGGCGAGGTCGCTCACCAGCGTGATTCGCGCTCGCGTCAGCCGCAGCGGAGCGCGGCAGCAACCCGAGCGCGAACGGTAGCGTGAGCGCGAGCGCGAGCGCGCGCACTAAGTATCGGCTGCCAATTCTAAATTCCGAAACACCCGGCCTCGTAGTTGGAAGGCGGGACCGGTACGGCTCGACACTCCTCGAAGATGTTTTCGCGCAGACGCAGCATCGTGTCGCGGTCGGCGCCGATATCCGGGTCCTCGAAGCGCTTTTGCCATTCGGCGGCGCCCGGCTCCATCATGTAAGAGATACCCAGCGCGGATCCACAGTCGCCCGCCTCGTACAGATCCACCATGGCGCGCAGCGCCAGGTACATGTTGAGCATCATGA
>DASQDA010001087.1:0-12750 GCA_035634435.1 Polyangiaceae bacterium | reverse complement strand
GTCGTAGCGGCGGTGGGGAATGCAGACGCCGTCAGCCGCCCGCGTGCAGTGCGCCTCCCCCGCCCGGTGCACGCGGCCGAGGAGGCGGTCGAGCCACCCTCCAACAACGCTGCCCCGGCTCGCGTGAGAGAGGCCTCACCGGACCTGCCGCCACCGCCGCGGCCCCAAGCGCTCGATCGCACTACGCGCACCTCGCTGGCAGTCAAGAGCACTGCCGAGGGTGTGGGCACATTGGCCCGAGCGATGCCAGACCGGGATAGCGGTACCGCTGATCCGGAGGAAGCAGACCCTAACGTCGTCGAGATTTATGCGAGCGCCGGGCGCCGACAGGGCGCGAAACCGAGTGACTACGAGCGCCTGCTCGACGCCAGCGGCGTCCCGCCGGAGGCCGTCGTTTACGTGCGCGTCCGGCACCGAAACGCCTTCGTCGCCGTTCGACGCGAGGAGTTGGCCCGGGTTCTGCAGGTGCTCAACGGTGCGACCATCGCTGGCCGCAGCGTACGGGCAGAGCCGGCTCGCGCTGACGTCGAAGAAGAAACTTCTTCACTCGAAGGTGCCGAAGACGTTTGAATCTGGTGCGATCTCAGGGAAAATGGATTCAGAGTATGCCGCGCGAGCTCGAACGAATATTCGGTGACGTCCAGTGGGCGAAAGCGAACAGCTTTTCCGCGCGCGAGCTGGTGCCCATGCTGCAACGCCTGGTGAAAGCGGCACCGGAAGGCTCTCACGAGCGCCGCTACGGCCGACGTGAGCTCGCGCCCCTGATCGTTGCCAAAGACCCCTGGCTCGCGGCACGGCTCGCTCGCGACGTTCTTCAAGATGGCCCGGACGACCGTGCGTGGGGCGTGCTCGGTCTCGCACACACCATGCTGGGCCACTACCGGTCAGCCGCTCGCGCCTATCGGACGGCCCTCGAGCTTGCGCCGGGCACGCCCGAGTACGAGCACAATCTCGGTCACCTTCTGGACGTCGCTTTCAACCGCCCGCTCTCGGCCGTCCCCCATTTGCGCCGAGCGCGAGCAGCCTTGCCGGACGAGCCGGAGATCGGCAGCTCGCTGGCGCATGCCTTGCTACGGGTTGGCAGAGTCCAGGAAGCGGAACGCCTGCTGTTGTCCGTGTTCGACGGCAACGAGACGCGGATGCGAGCCACGGTTACAGCTTGGCTCGCCGGCACGCAGCGTTGATCGGACGCCCGAAACACGACAGCGGGAGCTGGCGAGCGCGGAGAGCGTTCTTCGCTCAAATCTTGGACTTTTGAGCTGAACGTACCAGCGCGTGCCCGTGCTATCAGCTCGGCCATGTCAAGACGTGGCACTTGGTGGTGGGCGGCAGCGGCAACAGGGGTAACGTGGGCGGGGTTGGTTTCGGCGCAGACCGCGCCTCCTGCAGTAACCAACAAGCCCGTGGCACCCGGCGCTGCAGAGGCACCCCCCGGCGCGGCGGCCAGCGTGCTCGCTACCGAGCCAGAGCTGCCTAACATCAGCGATCCGATGCTGGAGACGCCAGCCGCTCCCCGTCGCGTTCTCGCCACGTGGCAGCAAGCCATCGCGCTGGTGCGCAGCAACTCCACCACGCTGCGCAGCACGCAGGCAAGGGTACGCCAGGCAGAAGCTGCGTCGCGACAAGCGCTTTCTGCCGCGCTGCCCTCGTTCACGGGTGACGCGGCTCTCACGCACAACCTGCTGCGCGGGGAGCGTGTCGGCGCCAACGGCGCCCCCACGGCCATTCCCGATCCGAGGACCTACTGGAATGCGGGCCTCAATCTGCGCGTTCCGGTGCTTGCGCCGTTTGCCTGGGCGGAGCACGGGGCTTCGCGCCTGGCGGTGACGAGCGCGAAGCTCGATGGACAGGAGCTCGAACGTCAAGAGATAGCGCTCGTGGCTTCCACCATCGTCTCCGTCGTGACGGCCGAGCGCCTGGCGGAGGTGAGCCGGGTCTCGCTCCGCAGCGTGCTTTCCACGCTCGACTTGAACAAGCGCCGCGCGGCGCTCGGCGCTGCCAGCGCCGTGGACGTCTTGCGGGTCGAACAGGAGGTATCCGACACGCGAGCTCAGATCGTGGCGTCGCACGAGAGCCTGCTGAGGGCCCGTGAAGCGCTCGGCGCCGCCCTCGGCTTCAGCGAACCCTGGGGAGTGACGCCAGACATTCGTCTGGATGCGCTGGCACAAGACACGCGGACCAGCTGCCGACCGGAGAAGGACGTGGAGTCGCGTCCGGACGTCAGAGCAGCACGTGCGGGAGTCGAGGCCGCCGAGCGCAGCGCCGGCGCCGTGAGCTACGACTTTTGGCCGACCATCGACGCGGTGTCGAACCTGACCTACTGGAGCGAGCCGACGGCCATCAACAACGAGCACGTGACCTGGACGATCGGCGGGGTGCTGACGTGGCGCTTCTACGACGGAGGCTCGCGCTACGCGCTGCGCGCGTCGCGCGAGGCGAATGTGTCGCTCGAGCAGGCGCGCCTCCTCGATGCGCGGCGTCGCGCCACCGTCGAGGTCACCCAGGCGCTGCGCGGGGTTCACGTGGCGGAGGCGAATCTCGCCGTCTCGGCGCGCAGCCGGGAAATCGCCCGCGAAACGTCGCGCCTCACACGCGTCGCCTACCTGAACGGTAGTGGCACCAGCTTCGATCTGGTCGACGCGGCCCGTCGGCTGCGCGCGGCCGAGCTCGATCTAGCGATCAAGGAATTCGAGGTGCTGCAGGCGAAAATTGCGGCTCTCCTGGCACTTGCGACCTGCCGCGTCTGAACGCCGAATCGGCTAGCGGACACGCGTCGCGGCGCGCTTGCCCCCCACCCGAGCGTTGCAGTCTTGTTCACTTGCGTTCGGGGCTGATGCTAACCTCGTCGGGTGCGTCATCGAGGCTTCGAGGTGCTGCTCGCCGTCACACTGGCAAGCTTCCTCTATTTGATTGGGTTCATCTTCCTCAAAGCCCCCGTAGCTCAGTTACAGGCTGGCGGCCTGGCACAGAAGATCTTCTACTTCCACGTGCCTGCGGCGTACTGCATGTACTTGACGGGCACGGTCTGCTTCGTCGCCAGCGCCCTCTACCTGGCGGGCCCGAGCGATCGACGAGACGCGTGGGCCAAGGCGGGGGCGGAATGCGCCGTCGTCTTCGGCATGATGGTGCTGTGCAGCGGGCCGCTGTGGGCGAAAAAGGCCTGGGGCGTGTACTGGACGTGGGATCCACGGCTGACCACGACCCTGCTCAGCCTGCTCGTCTACATGGCCGTAGTCGTGCTGCGGACCTTCGGGGGCAGCGGCGACGCCGAGCGCCGCTTCGCGGCGGCCCTGGGGGTGCTCGGGACGGTAAATCTGCCGATCATCCACTACTCGGTCCTCAAGTGGGGCGGCAATCACCCGACCGTCATCACCAAGAGCGGCGGCGGCCTCAAGCATCCGGATATGAGCCACGCGCTGACGGTCGGATTCGCTGCCATGACGCTGCTCGCGATCGTGCTGCTCTGGTCGCGGGCACGGCTGGCACTGGCCTCGGCTCGTGTCGGTCGCCTGGAGGAAGAAGCAGCAGCGCGCGGTTTACTCGAGAATTGAAGCTCAAGTCGATGAACGGAGAATGTTGGTGAACCAAAATACTGCCGCCCCCACCGCCCCCCAGGACCGCTCCACTGAGTTCGTTGCGGTGGAGGGTGGAGCGGAGACGACGAGCGCAGGAACCCTTCTCATCGCCGCCTACGCGGTCATGTGGGCGCTCCTGGCGGGTTTCATTCTGCTGAGCTGGCGGCGGCAGCAGCGCATCGACCGTCGGCTAGCCGAGATCGAGCGCACGCTGGGTCGCGCGCCGAGCGGCCAGGCGTAACTTTCTGCGGGGTCGAGCGTAGGGCATGAAAAGCCAAGGTGGCCGCCTGAGTGCATGACTGTCGAACACGTCATTTTCATCCCCGCCGTGTTGTTGGTGGGCGTCACCTTGGGCTACCTGATGGGCGCGCGCGCCGTGCGCGCCGAGATTGAACGGCTCCGTAAGCGAGCCAAGGATTGAACGATGCTCGATTTTTCATGGACCGACGAGCAGAAGGCTCTCGTAGAGTCGGCGCGTCGCTTCGCGCGCGAGCGCATCATCCCCGTCGCCGCCGAGTGTGATCGCGAGGCGCGCTTCCCACGCGACGTCTTCGAGGCCGCGCACGAGCTCGGGTTCGTCAATGCCACGGTACCCCCGGAGTACGGTGGGGCGGGCCTGGGCGAGCTGGACAACGCACTCATCGCCGAGCACCTCGCTTACGGCTGCACGGGCATCCAGACGAGCCTGCTGGCGAACACCTTGGCCCTGACGCCGATCCTGCTCGCTGGCAACGAAGAGCAGAAGCGCAAGTACCTCGGCATGCTGACCGGGTCGCCCTTGTTTGCCAGCTACTGCACGACGGAGCCAACCGGCGGCAGCGACGTGGCCGGTCTACGCACGACCTTTAGCGAGCACGGCGACGAGTTCGTGCTGAACGGCGAGAAGAGCTGGATCACGAACGCCTCGTTCGCAAGCTTCTACGTCGTGTTTGCGACGTCGGATCCGAGCAAGCGACACAAGGGGATTGCAGCGTTCATCGTCGACCGCGACAGCCCTGGACTGCGGGTGGGTAAACACGAAGACAAGCTCGGGCAGCGCGCGAGCGATACGGCCGCCGTGCACTTCGAAGACGTGCGGGTACCCAAGGCCAACCTGCTCGCTGGCGAAGGCGACGGCTTTCGGCTGGCCATGGAGACGTTCAACCAGACCCGTCCCGACATCGGCGCAATGGCGACCGGGCTCATGCAGCGCTGCCTCGATGAGTGCCTCGCCTACGCGCGCGAGCGCAAGACCTTCGGGACCATCATCGGCGAGCACCAGCTCGTGCAGGCAATGCTGGCTGAAATGGGCATCGGAGCCGAGGCCACGCGCCTGCTGTATCAAAAGGCCGCCTGGAACCTGGACCACGGAGTGCGCGATCCGATCATTTCGAGCTACGCAAAGGCATATGGGGCCGACAAGGCCATGCAAACCGCCATCGACGCGGTACAGGTCTTCGGTGGCAACGGCTACGTGCGCGACTACCCCGTGGAAAAGTTGATGCGCGACGCCAAGGTGCTGCAGATCTACGAAGGCACCAGCCAGATCCAGCGGCTGGTGATCGCTCGCAACTTGTTGAAGGGCGCCGCGGGCTGAGGCGGCTGCTACGCTGGGTAGCGTGGCTGGGGGCCGTGGCTGCCGCTGGCGCGACCCGCGCCGACGCGGCTCACGGCGGCAGCGGACCAATCAGCGCAGCGCCGCGCACCGAGCGCGCGCGCCAGGTCAGGGCAGACCTCGCTCTGCCGCTGCGCGCCTGGGCAACGCCGGGAGACTGGCTGCTCGACAACGGCACCGCGCGCGCCGTGGTGCGCGCTCGAGATGGCGTTTTGATAGACTTTTGGCGCTTGGCACCGGGCTCTACGACGCATCGTCAGCTCGGCTCCCGTCAGCTGCTGGACGGCCTCACCTCGGTGCGTCCCTTCTTGCGTGCTGGCCAGCGCGAGCTCGCGCTCGGCACGAGTGATGTGCGCAGCGTCGATGGCATGCTCGAGACGCGCCGCGAGATCGAGCTCTTCGGCGCGCGACTGCGATTGGTGACGCGCTTTTCGCTGCCGAGCTCCGAGCCCCGCTTGTCGTTCGTCACGCGGGTGGAACACCTCGGCGGCCCCGAGCTGTCCGGGCTAGCGCTCGGCGAGCGCATTCGCTGGGGCAACAGCGATTACTTCATAGACGGCGTGCGCGCCGCACCCAGCTATTCCGGCCCGGCCAGCAGCGTTGGTCGCAAGGGTGCGGGAGGCGATCTCCTGCTGGAAGGCGTCGGGGCGCCCCTCCAGGTCCGTTATCAATCCACGTTGCCGGGCCTGACGGGTGAGCTCGTCGTGGAGCACCCAGAGTTTTCGCTCGGGGCCGGGCAGACAGCACGGTATGCGCGGCAACTGCGCTATGGCGCGTTGCTCGACGCGGCAGCGCCTGCGAGCTCGCTCAGCGCCAGTCTGGAGGTCGAGCTCCGCGACGAGGCGGGCCTTCCGCTGGCTGCGAAGCTCTCACTGCGTGGTCTACTTGGCACGGCCGATCCCGACTTCGGCAATGATGGCGACGAGAGCGGAGCCAACCGCTTCGTCTGGAGCGGCAACGGCGTCTTCCGGCGCACGCTGCCACCCGGCCGCTATCGCGTGCTCGCGACAGCGGGCATCGAACGTGACGCGGCGACGTGGGTCGTGAACGTGGAGGCTGGCGAGGCAGTGCGGCTCCAGGGGCGTCTTCCGCGCGTAATCACCACGCCCGGATGGATCGCAGCCGATCTGCACCTGCATCAGCTGGCGAGCCCTGACGCGGACATTGGCGACACGACACGCGTGCTGTCGATCGCCGCCGAAGGGCTGGAGCTTGCCGTGGCGAGCGATCACTACACGGCGGGCAACCTGGAGCCAGCGGTGCGCGACCTCCGCCAGACCGGGGCGCTGGCGAGCGAGCTCCGGGTCTGGCCGGGAACCGAGCTGACCACGCTCAACCCGGATTTCGGTCATTTCAACGTGTTCCCGCTCAGCGACGCCAGCGGCATCGCTTACGAGAACACGACTGCTCGGCAGATGTTTGCCGCTGTCCGGCAAGCTTCGCCGGAGGCGCTCTTGCAGGTCAACCACCCCCGCTGGCCCGGCGGGGGCTATTTCAATCGCTACGCACTGGACACCGCCACGGGTCAGGTGCCGGCTGCGCTGCGCGAGGCGTACTCGCCGGACTTCGACGTCGTGGAGGTGTTCAATGGTTTCGACGCCTGGAGCCGGCCGATCGTGCGCAACGTGTTGCTCGACTACATGCGCCTGCTCGGGCGCGGGCGGCACTACACGGCCACCGGGAACAGCGATTCCCACGGTCTTTTCTTTGTCGACCCGGGCCTGCCGCGCAACCTCATCCAGTATGGCCCCGCCACTACGGATGCGGACGATCTCGATGCGTCACCCGCAGCCGTCCTGGCAGCGTTGCGCGCCGGACACGTCGTCGTCACCAACGGTCCGATGCTCGAAGCAACCCTCGACGGTGTCGGTCCAGGCGGACGCGTGAAGACCGGGGGCCGCACCGTCAGACTGGCCATTCGGGTGCGCGCAGCGCCGTGGATCGACGTGCGTCAGGTGGAGGTACTGCGCGGTGCGCGCGGCGAACGGATCCGTTCATTGCCCGTAGCGCCCGCGCAAGAAGTGATCCGCTTCGACTACGCCTCGAGCCTGCCGGGCAACGCAGCGACCTTCATCGTGGTGGTGGCGAGCGGCGACGCTGCGCTCCCGAACGTGCATCGGGCCGGTGTGCGCCCGTTCGCGTTCACGAACCCCATCTACATCGAACCGTGACGTGCTCCCTTTGATGGGGCGCGCGGTTGCCTGGCGGGCGCTTCAAAGGTAGCTTCGGGAGTGTGTTCGGCTTTTCCTTCGGCGAGGTATTACTCATCGCTGTAGTGGCATTGGTGGCGGTGGGCCCCCAAAAGCTGCCGGGGATGTTGCGCACACTCGGTGAGTGGGCTCGCAAGCTTCGTTTGATGACGCACGAAATGCGCGCCCAGAGCGGAATTGACGAGATCCTGAGGGCCGAGGGGGTCCACGGCGGATTGAACGAGCTCCGCGGTTTGATGCGCGGCCAGCACGCTTTGCCGTTCGTCCCCCCGCCTGCGCCCGTACTGCCCGTATCGCCGCCCCCAGACGGGACCATTTCTGCTCCGACCTATTCCGCGCCGGCGCTGCTCGATGACGCGTACAACGCGCCCGAGCTGGACGTCAGCCAGGAGTACCCACCCGAGGGCGCGGACGCTTACGGGGTCTTGCCGGATGACCTGTTCGACGTCCCCGACGCACCGGTGGCTCACGCGAACCTGACGGACAGCGCCGCTGAAGGCGGACGGTCGCCGGCGAGCACGTCTTCTGCGGCGAGCGAGTCGGCCGGCAGCACGGAGTCGCCAGCAGCCACTGCGGAGGCCGCCGCCGGGCACGATGAAGGTGCCCTCGCAGGGCCGTCCCTCGATGAGGATCCGCCTTTGAAGGCGCCCGCGGTGGAAGAGACAACGGCGCCGCTATCGTCCAAGTCCGCGTCCGTGTGATCATGACAATGAGCGCAGATCCCGACGACCATTCGATGACGCTGTGGGATCACCTCGCGGAGCTGCGCTCGCGCATCGTCCGCATGTTGCTGTCGTTCCTGGCCGGCGGCATCGTGGCGTGGATCTATCGCGAGTCGCTGCTGGCGTGGTTGACGTCTCCATTCGCCGAGGCGTGGCCCACAGGTCAAGCCGCTGCTGCTTCTCTGCACTTTCCCTCACCGGCCTCGCTGTTCATCGCTTACGTCCGCATCGCGGCGCTCGGCGGCTTCATCTTCGCGCTGCCGTTCATCCTGTATCAGCTGTGGGCCTTCATCGCGCCAGGGCTCTATTCGCGCGAAAAGCGCTTCGCCCTGCCCTTCGTCGCAAGCTCCTGTCTGCTGTTCGCGGCGGGTGGCTGGTTCGCCTGGCGTTTCGCCTTTCCTGCAGCGTTCAAGTATCTCTTGAGCTTCGCAGGCACGGTCGGCGACGTCGTCACGACGCCCACCGTGATGATCGGCGACTACTTGGACTTCGTCACGCACATGCTGCTCGCGTTCGGCTTCGCCGCGGAGCTGCCCATTCTCGTGTTCTTTCTCTCGATTGCAGGGCTCGTCGACTACAAGCAGCTGATCAAGTTCTTCCGCTACTTCGTGGTGCTCGCGTTCGTCATTGCCGCCGTTCTCACGCCGCCCGACCCGCTGAGCCAGCTGATGCTCGCCGTGCCCCTGTGCGTGCTTTATGCAATCTCGATCGGCGTCTGTTACCTCTTCGCACGCCCACGCGCAGCGCCCGCCGCAGACGACGCACCGCTGGTTGGAAAAGCTCCGGAGTAGAGCAGCTGGCGATGAGCGCCGCTCGGCCAGCGTCGCCGAGGTGGCTAGTCCTCGCGAGCGTAGGGCTCACCCCGAAGAATGGTGAATGCGCGGTAGATTTGCTCCGCCAAGATCAAGCGCGCTAAACGGTGCGGCAGGGTCATGGCCGACAGGCTCAGGCGCGCCGTCGCCGTCCGCGAGAGCTCGGCCGGCAAACCGTTGGCGCCGCCGATCGCGAAGGTGACGACGCCCTTGCCGCGCGAAAGCCATTGCTCCAGGCGCTGGGCCAGCTCGCGGCTGCTCAGGGCGTCACCCTGGACCTCGAGCGCAACCAGGACACTATCTTTGGGGATCGCGCGAGCAAGCGCGTTGCCGTCGCGGACCTCGAGCTCCTCACAGCGCGCGTAGCGGCGAACGCGGGTCACGTAGTCGTCCACCGCAGCGCGGAGGGCCCGATCTTTGAGCTTACCCTCCGCGACGATGACGACTCTCACGCAGGCGAGCTCGGCCCTTCGGGCACAGCCACCCTGCGCGCGTCCATCCACAGGCCGCCGAGGTCGTACAGCTCGCGCGTGCGTTCCAGGAACACGTGGACCACGACGTCGACGAAATCGATGAGCACCCACTCGCCCCGAGGCAGGCCTTCGACGGCAATGCTGCGGACGCCCTTGCGCCCGAGTGCTTCATCGACCGAGCTCGCAATGGAGGAAACGTGACGATCGCTCTGCCCCGTCATCAACACGAGGAAGTCGGCGTAGTCGACCTTGCCGCTCACATCGATGATCTCCACCTCCAGGGCCTTCTTGTCGAGGCCGGCTTCAGCCGCGGCCAGGGCCATGCTCTGGGGGTCCTTGAGCGAGCTCAGCGCCTGGGAAGGGTCGGAAGTGGTGTTCGTGGCAACGGCGATGTGCCGTGCGCCCTTGAATCGCTGCTTCAACGTTACATGCCTCCACTCGAGCCGCCCCATGGCAGCCCGATCGATCGATCGAGTTCCAGTACCAACCGCCACCCTGCCACCAGGCAAGCACCCGGATGGGCGTGCTCAGCAGCTCTCAAGCGCCAGCCTCTCCCTTGATAAGGACCCACATCGGTGCGGTCAAGCTCCGGCGGGATGCCGAACGCTTCGGAGCGATGGATCGTGCGGGGAGTGCCAAGGCCGTCCCAGCTAGTGTGGCTCAGGAACGGCGCTTGGGGGCGGAGGCGACTGCTGATTTGTGCTCCCTTCACCCGCCGCTGCCGGAGCTTCGCCACCGCTGGGTCCCGCGTCGGGGCGCGCGGCGCCCTCGGGCGAGCCTGCAACAGCGTCGGCTCCGCCACTGGCCGCCGGCGCCTCTTGCGAGGGAGCCCAGGGGGGAAGCTCCGTACGCTGGAACTCCGGCGCGGGCAGCCCGGACGGCAATGCCGGCGTCCCGCAGCCCCCAAGGAAGCTCAGCGAAACGAGGGTGCGCGCGATAAGGCGCTTCCGCGGGCTCGGACGCGCGGAGCTCACAGCGGCACGTTGAAGGGCTTCGGGTCCGACAGGGGACTGCCCGCGTCCAGCTCGGGCTCGGGCTCCGGCTCCGGCTCGAGGAGCCCACCCGCGCCAGCTGGCGGACCAGCGGGAGGCTGCAGCTCGAGTGGCACCGGCGCCCCCTCGGTCCCCGCAGCGCGAGCGCCTCGGGCATGGGGCGACGCCAGCGGGAGGTCGTAGGTCGAAGGCGGAAGCGTGGGCTCCACCGGCTGCTGCTCACACCCAGCGCCGAGGAGACACATGGCCGCAAGCGCTGCGCGCGAGCCTTTGTACATTGCCTCAGTCGAGCCAGCGTTCATCGTCCACCGCAGAGAGCGTCGCCAAGAGGTCGTGCACTGGAGCATAGCCCAAAACGCGCCGCGCGCGGCTATCGTCCACCATGCACACGTAACGGATGAAATCGAGCTCCGGCGCTGGAAAGGACGTCACTTTCCAGCGAAAGAGCCGCTCGACGACCAAGCGCGCAGCAGAATGCGGCACGGGCAGCGCGGCTCGCCCCAGCACCTCGAGCGCACGAGAGAGGGAGATCGGCGGCGGCCCGGCCAGGTTGAAGACGCCGCGCACGCCAGGGCGGAGCGAAAGCACCAAGGACGCGACGACGTCGTCCTGGTGAATCACCTGCATCATAGGATCGAAGCCAAGCAGCGTCGGCACCCGCTTGAGCCTCAGATAGTTGCTGGGTGCGTTGCGGACGGTACCGAGAATGTGGGAGGGCCTCAGGATCACCGTCTCGGTATCAGGGTTGCGCCAGAAAAAGCTCTGCGCGCTCATGTCGAGCTCGATCAGGTCGCGAATGCCGCTGAAGCGCCCTGCCGCGAGCAAGGGCGCCTCCTCATTCAAGAACTGCGGGTTGTCGGGACGTGGCCCGTACACATTGGCGCTCGACAGAACGACCACCTTGGGCACGCGAAATTGCTCTGCACACTCCAGCAGACGTTGCATTGCTACGACGTTGAACACGTGGTGATCTTCCTCGCTGACGCGTGGATCGTGCAAGATCCCAAGGTGCACCAGCGCCGCCACCTCCCCCTTGCGAAAGACGTCCTTGAGGCGCTTACTGCGCAGGTCGAGCTCGTGGTGCTCGACGTCCCGCGGCCGTCCTGGAAACGCGCGACCGTCGACCCCGACCACCTCATGCGTTCGATGCAGGGCGCGCGCCAGACGTTTGCCGAGACGACCGCAAATGCCAGTCACCACCACGCGACCAGCCTGGGGCACGAGCTCCGCAGTCACACGAAGACGCCCTTACGCGCCTTCAACCCGTGACTGAGCAGGTGCGAGATGGTCTGCCGTACCAACCAGACCTTGTCCGCGATCACGGCGTCGTCGTCCTCGGGGTCGCCGTAGAAACGCATGGGCTCACCGAAGTACAGGCGGTACTTGGTTGGCAACGGTAGTTGACCGCCGGGTAACAACAGCTGCGGCACGATCGGGAAGGACGGCAGCTTCAACGCACGCGCTGCCCAGCTCAAGTTGCCGAGACTGATGTATTGTTCTTCGGCGCCGATGACCGCCACCGGAACGATTGGCGTTTGCGTCTCGATGGCCAGTCGCATGAAGCCCAGCCCGAACTCCTCCAGCGCGTAGCGACGCGAAAACGGCTTCGAGACCCCGCGTGTGCCCTCGGGAAAGGCGAGCAACACCTCACCCATCGAGAGCAGCCGCCGCGCGTTCTCTGGCAGCCCCACTACCTGGCCCACGCGGCCCAGGAAGGTCGAGACGAAGGGCAGAGTTGCCGCCCATTTGTCGACCATCGAGCGCGTCACTCGCGCTGGGTTGGCGTCGAGAAACATCGCGCTACCGATGATGGCGGCGTCGATAGGCACCTGACCGGAGTGGTTGGCGATGAGCAGTACCCGACCGCTCGGCACGTTCGCGATGCCGAACACTTCGGTGCGGAAGTAGAGGCGGTGAAAGAACGCGCATGCGGTGACGGCCTTGCGCGCAGTCTCGGGATCGAAGCCGAAGGGATCCCCCGTGAGCCGATAACGCTCGATCAGCGCTGCAACGCGCTCCTCGAAATCGGCGCCCAGCAGCCGTGCATTGAGCTCGGCTGACGCTCGCCGGGCACCCTGCCACAGGCGGCCCAACAGGGGACCTCCTTGAGCAGCAACATCGCCGAGGCGAGCCAGCGCGGTCTTCGGATCCATACGAGTGGTTCCTGTTTAGCCTGGATCTCGCTCGGACGCAGGACCGCCGCGCGGCCGAGCGCACAAACGATCAAAGCCGCCTTGACGGGCCTTTTTTACGACGGCATGCCCGACAACGTGGGTGCATTCCTGGTCCCCCCGGCGCTTCGGCCTGGTGCGGTCGTCCGCATCATTGCTCCCTCGGGGCCGTTCGACGTGGAGCTCTTCGAGCGCGGGGTG
>DASQDA010001086.1:0-2710 GCA_035634435.1 Polyangiaceae bacterium | reverse complement strand
CTACCGGGGCCCAATCGATCTCTTGATCGTTCTTGCTGACGACGATGAGCAACGGCTCGCCGACGCAGCGACAGCGCTCGCAGCCGAGCTCGAGCCGTTTGCCGAAATCGTCAACGTCGAGCACGGCAAGGCCTTGCGCAGCCAGAACGCGGACGGCTTCGAGCATTTCGGTTTCATCGATGGTCGGAGTCAACCGATCTTTGCGCAGGAGCACCTCGTGGACGATGGTCCCCATACGGCCTGGGACCCCTTCGAGCCGCTCGGCTTGGTGCTGGTGAGAGACAAGGGTGTGCCGGATGACGAGGAGGCCTTGGGGAGCTTCTTCGTTTTCCGCAAGCTGGAGCAAAACGTGCGCGGATTCATCGAGCGTGAGCGCGAGCTCGTTGCCGAGCTGCAGCTGCCAAGCGGCGATCGCGAGCGTGTCGGGGCGATGCTGCTTGGCCGATTCCGAGACGGCACGCCGCTAGTGAATCACTCGTCGGGCGGGCAGGCGCCAAACGACAACGACTTCGCCTTCGACAATGCCAACACTCATCGGTGCCCGTTTCACGCTCATGTGAGGAAGGCCAACCCCCGAGGCGACGTCACCGTTCGATCGGGTCAAGAAGGTCGCGAGATGGAGCGCGATCGGCGCATCGTGCGGCGCGGCATTCCCTACGGTGCGGCAGCGACGCGTCCGAACGCCAGTGTCGAAAGCGTGGCGACCCTGCCTTCCGACGGAGTAGGACTGCTGTTTGGTTGTTTCCAAGCGCACATAGCCAGACAATTCGGGCATATCCAAAAGCTCTGGTTCAACAACCCGGGATTCCCCGTCGACGGTGCGGGGGTGGATGGCCTGATGGCCGCGCAGCCCTCGCCAACCCCGCTGAATTGGCTACGCAAGTGGGGCGAGTCACCAACCCATAGCTCGCCATTTGGCGAGTTCGTGAAGCTGAAGGGAGGGGAGTTCTTCTTCGCGCCCAGCATCCCGTTCGTGCGCGGATTGAGGCGGTAGTCGTCACGCGCAGAGCATGGGAGTAGCGAGCCACGCGGCTGGTTAGACGGGTCGAGCTTGAGACGGATCACACGGGCGGCGCGCTGGGCACGGGCAGATCTTCCTGCGCAGATGATGCCCGCGAACCCGAACGCCGCCCGCAGATGCTCAGCCGTCAGCTTGGAAAGTTTTTCCGAATCTTCTGGAAACTAGCCCCTCGGCGAGCCTGACGAGCAGAGTCCTCAGCGGCACACGTGTGCCTCGGAGCACCGGCTGACCCCGGGCGATCTTCAGGCGGCGTCGAATGAATCCTCGAAGATCGTCACTCTGCCTTAATACCATTGCCAGCAGCCCTGGTCGGCAAGACACGGCTGCACGGCAGGACGCTTGCGGGCGGCACGCACCGTCGATCCCGCGAGGCAGGCGGCATGCCGGGGGGCGAAGGAACCCACGCACGCACGCACGGGGCAGCTGGCCATCATCAGCGGCTGTCGGGGAGCGGACGCGCCGGGACTGAACCCGGCGCTCCACCCGCCCTCAGCGTGTCGAGGCGCTCCCGCTGCTCTTCTTCGCGGCAGTGGTCTTGGCCGACTTGTCCGGCGCGCTGATCAGGAACTCCACGTAGTCGCGGCGCAGACGCACGCGGTAGGGCGGCACGCCGTCCTTGAAACGGAAGGAGACCTGCGCGCCGCCGTTACCGTTGGACGCTCGCACCCGGGCGATGCGGTCGTCGCGCTTGGCGATGGCGGCAGCGGGTTCCATCACCTTGCGAGCGGGGAGTGTCACGGTGAAACCGGTGGGCTCTACGGCGCCCTCGAGCGCCCCTGCGGGCCCATCGAGCCGCAGGCGGTAGATTGTCGGCTCGTGCATGCGGCCGCGGCCCCAAGGGGTCACGTCCTCGGGTTTGACGACGCTGCCGGCTGCTTCGGCGGAGCTTGCCTGGCTGCCGCTGGGCGCCTCAGCGGCGCTCTTGTTCTCTTCAGGCCACGACTCGTCCTCGACGCGGGGTGAGCTCTGTTTGGCTGCAGCGAGCTCGCGTCCCGCCTCCGAGTCGGGTGGGGGCCCGAGCGGAGCGGGCTCGGTGGTGGTGAGCGGCGTGGGCCCGAACAGCGGCACGTGCGCGGTCACCACGCCACCGGGAGCCGGGGTGAGCACGGCGGGAACACTCGAGCCGGCCACCGTAGCGTTGACGGCAGCGTCGGACGCCGTGGCACTGGCGCCCGGCGGCGCTGCCGAGGGGCCGCTGAAGGCCAGCACCAAGGCGGTGACCGCAATTGCGCCACCGCCGCCTGCAATCGCAAGGTTGCGGCGCGACCAACGTGCCCGACCGCGAGGCTCCGCCGTGCTCTCGGCGGGCCCGCCGCTCTGGGGTCGTAGCTTGTGTTTCTCGAAGCTGGCCGTGGGCATGGGTGAGGTGCTGCGGCGCACGCTCTGCGGCTTCTGTCGCAACGACCACACGCGCTGACCGGCTCCCTGCACCCAGGCCGCCAGAGCCCCGCTCGCGTGCGCTAGCGTCTCGCCTGCGCGTTTCGCCTGCACTTCGGCGCTGGCAGCCAGACTGGCAACGCGGCCGCGCAGCTCCGGCTCCTCGTCGGCTTCGTCCGAGCACGGGTTTTCCTTGGGACGCGCAGCCTTGGCCGGACGAGCGGCGTCGGTGGTCACCGCCTCGCCTTCGATCCGCATCGATCGGGTCTTGCGTTCCTGGGTGCCGACCTCGGCGATGGTCGGGGAAGGGGT
>DASQDA010001085.1:0-3529 GCA_035634435.1 Polyangiaceae bacterium | reverse complement strand
GCCTCCTTCGGACTGACCGTCTCTGCCGCAGGGGTACGGTGTATCTGGCTGCGACACGAGCTGCAGACCGCCCGTCTGCGCCAGAAAGCGCGCAGCGAGCGCTTCGCGCCGGAGAGCGATACCGGAGCCGATGGAGCCGCGCAGGACGCTCGGAGCCCGTTGCGAGCTTACTCCGGGCTCTCGAGCCGGGAGGGCGCTCGGAGCGCTGCGGGAGCTTGATGCGCCGTCGTAAAGCCCTCCGCCGTCACTCAGCCCGCGGCAGCATTCAGGCGGGGAGCAGCCTGCCAGGATCGCGTTGCGCGCGACGCCCGAAGATACGCGAAAGGACGCTGCGCGCCGCCCAGTAGCCACACATGCCGTGGACGCCGCCGCCAGGAGGGGTGGAGGACGAGCAGATGAACAGGTTGGAGGTGGGCGTCGCGTAAGGATCGAGACGCGCGACGGGCCGGAAAAACAGCTGCCCCAGATCGGAGATCCCGCCGTTGATATCTCCGCCGATGTAGTTGGAGTTGTGACGTTCCACCTCGTGGGCGTTGCGGGTGGCCCGGGCAAGCACACAATCCTTGAAACCCGGCGCAAAGCGCTCGATCTGAGCTTCGATGGCGCGCGAAGCGTCCACCGGGTCGGCATGCGGCACGTGGCAGTAGGCCCACGCGATGTGCTTGCCGAACGGCGCGCGCGTGGCGTCGAAGAGGCTGGGCTGTACCAGGAGCACGAAGGGGCGCTCCGCGACGCCTCCGACATGAACCGCGGCTTCCGCGGCGTCCACTTCGTCGAGCGTGCCCGCCAGGTGCACCGTGCTGGCTCGAGCACACGCCGGATTGCGCCAGGGGATCGGTTGACTCAGCGCCCAATCCATCTTGTAGACACCCGCCCCGTAGCGAAACCGCTCCAGGCGTTGGCGGTAGTCAGAGGGCAAACTGTCGCCGCAGATGGCGAGCAGCTGCCTGGGCGTCACATCGAACACGTAGGCGCGCGCGGAAGGCAGCTGTGCGAGGCTGGTAACGGGGCAGCCCAGCGCGAGCTCGCCACCAAACTCGCGCAGGCACCCGACCAGCGCATCCGTGATGGCTCGCGAACCACCTCTGGCCAGAGGCCAGCCGACGGCATGCCCGGCGCTGGCGAGCACCAGCCCGAACGAAGCCGTCGCCGCCGCGCTGAGCGGAAGCATGGCATGCGCGGCGATGCCGGCGAGCAGAGCGCCCGCGGCCGGTTCGCGGAAGCGCGCAGCGCACAGCCCGCGCAGCGAACGCAAGGCTTGCAGCCCGAACTTCGCGAGGAACAACGGCTCGGCAGGAAAGCGTAACGGCCCCAGGATCATGCGTCCCAGATCGGCGAACCGCTCGCTGTACGGCTCGATCAGACGCCGATAAGCTGGCCCATCGCGCCCCAATTGCTCGGCCGTGGCCTCGATGCTGCGCTCGAGGGTGACGACGGTGTGCTCGTCGAGCACGTGCGCCAGCGCGGCGGGAGAATGGTCCCAGACGAGCCCGTGTCGCTCGAGCCCGAGCGCGTTGAAGAAGGGTGAGCCCGCGCCCAGCGGGTGCACGGTGGAGCAGACGTCGTGCTGGTAGCCCGGAAGGGTAAGCTCTTGCGTGCGGGCGCCTCCACCTGGCGTGTCCTGCGCTTCCACCAGGAGCGTGGAAAGGTTCTCACGCGCGAGCGCGACGGCGGCTGCCAAGCCGTTGGGCCCGGCTCCGACGACCACCACGTCGTACTTCGGTCTGGAGGTGAGTGCGGTCATCATCAAGGGAGGTCGCGTGCACAGATCAGGCGCGCTCTGGGGGTCGCTTCAGCCAATAAGCCGACTCGACGCAGCGTGCGCAGCAGCGCGCGTGCCTGGATGCGGATGAGCTGTCTCGAAGCCCAAAGGGCGAAGCGGGCGACACTGACGCGCGGCCTGCGGCTACCGTGGACGCTGCCCCGTTGCTCGCGCGGAGCATACAAGCTTCCAACGGTGGGCCGCTCCAGCTGCTCGGCGAAGTGCCATCGACGCAGCGCCGCCAGCAGCAGCTGTTCGACCGTCCTCGGCGTCAGCGCGTGCCACAGCAATCCGAGCACCGCGTAGCGCGGCACGTGACGCTCCCGTCGAGGTCGCTCAGCGAGGCTGACCAGCGCGCTGGCCACGCGCTCGGGCGACTGCACGGGCTGCATCGGCAGCGCTTGTCGACCGACCTGGTTTGCTCCTGCCTGGAAGTGCTGCGTGTCGACCGCGTAGGGGAACAAGGTGCAGACGTGAACCTCCGGATAGTCGGCCAGCTCGACGCGCAGCGCCTCGCTCAGACCGCGTACCCCGAACTTGCTGACCACGTACGACGGCACGAACGCCTGCCCGATCTTGCTCAAGATAGAGCCGACATTGATGAGCACGCCGCGCCGTTGCCTGCGAAAAACCGGAATCACGGCTCGCGCACCGAACATCGCTCCGAACAAGTTGGTTTCGATCACCCGCCGATGCTCATCGAAAGGCGTTTCGTCCAGCAACCCGAAAAACGTGACCCCCGCGTTGTTGACCCAGACATCGATGCGCCCGAACTGCTCCAGCGCGTACGCAGCAAGGTCCTGTACCTCCTGCTCACGCGTGACGTCCATCACGTAGCAACGGGCGCCTCCGCCGGCCTGCTCGCACAGCCGCTGGGTTTCCTGCAGCGCCTGCTCGCGCCGGGCCGCAAGCACGAGCTGGCAGCCCCGCCGAGCGAACTGCACCGCGGCTTCGCGCCCGAGCCCACTCGAGGCGCCGGTGATCACCACGACCTGGCTACGCAGCTCCCGCATGTGTGCTGCCGACTACATGGGTCGTGAGCGTCCAGCGCGCCAGGACCTTTGTGTGGTTCACTGCCAATGCCGAAGCGCCACAGGGTGATTTCACCCAGCAGCAGAGCCCGCGCGCAGCCCGGCTGGAACCGGTCTCAGCGCAGCGCCGCGGCCGGCACGAACAGCACACCAGCGCCGGCCGGGGGCGTCCGCGAGGCTAGCGCGCCGGCGGCTTTACGGCGCGCATGGCCAAGCTGCCAGCGCTGCTCGCCGCCGGCGGGGTCACCGCCTGCAGCAGTCGCAAGGGCGCCTCGGTGGAGGTGCCAAGCCCTCCCGCGGCTCGCTCCATCTGCAGACGCAGGTTATTCGGACTGTCGGCCGCGCGCAGCGCCTCTTCGTCACTGATACGACCGGCGATGACCAGCTGTAGCAGCGCACCGTCGAAGGTCTGGCAACCATCCGGCGCCGACTGCGCCATGGCATCCTTGATGACGTCGGTCTCGCCGCGCTTGATGAGCTCCTTGATGCGGGGCGTATCCAGCAAGATCTCCAGCGCCGCCACGCGTCCGCCGCCCACTCCTGGCACCAATCGCTGGGAAACGACCGCGCGCAGGTTCAACGACAGCTGAAGCGATATCTCATGGTGCCGCTCCTGCGGGAAGAAGTTCATGATGCGTTCGATGGCCTGATTGGCGTTGTTCGAGTGCAGCGTGGAAAGGCAAAGGTGGCCCGTCTCGGCGAAGGAGATCGCCGCTTCCATGGTCTCCACGTCTCT
>DASQDA010001084.1:0-14401 GCA_035634435.1 Polyangiaceae bacterium | reverse complement strand
TCTTTCAAACCAGCCAGTCGCTGCGACAGGTTCTGCAGGGTGAAGCTGTCGGAGCGAACGTCCGGCAGCTCTTCCCAGAAGACCGGCACAGCGATGGGGGCTCCTGGCCGGGCGCGGGTCGAATACGGCGCGATGAACGTCGCACCGCGGCCATTGCGCAAGTAGTCGATGAAGATCTTGTGCTTGCGTTGAGCTTTGCTCATGGTCGCCAGGTAATGCTCGGGCGCTTGCTGCGTGATGGCATTCGCCACGGCCTGGCAGAACCGCTTCAGGCCGTCCCAGTCGAGGCGCGAGCTGAACGGGATGCAGACATGCAAGCCCTTTCCGCCGGTGGTCTTGACGAAGGATTGCAGATCGAGCTGCTCGAAGAGGGAGCGGAGCAGCGTTGCCGCCTGCACCACCCTCGCCCACGGCAGGTCGGGATCGGGGTCGAGGTCGAACACCATGAGGTCCGGGCGCTCAGGGTCGCTGACGTGAGCGCCCCAGGTGTGCAGCTCCAGCGCGCCCATCTGCGCGAGCGCCATCAGACCGTCCAGGCTGTCGATGCTCGTATAATCCGAAGTGCTGCCGTCCTCCTCGCTGATGGGAACTTTGTGAATGGCAGTGGACTGGCCTTTTTGTGCGTGCTTCTGGAAAAAGCAGCCCTTCTCCTGACCCTGAGGGCAGCGCACCAAGGTGAGCGGGCGGTCGGCAATGTGCGGGAGCATCCACGCAGCGACGGTTGCGTAGTAGCTGGCGAGGTCGAGCTTGGTGATCCCCGACTTCTGGTAGAGCACTTTTTCCGGGCTGGTCAGGCGGAAGTTCTTGGGTAGCTCGCCAAGCGGCGGGACGGCGTGCGAAGCGCTCGAGCTTGGCTTTAACGCGGCTGTTTTGCGGCCCATCGACGCCGGCGCGGCGGCTGTTGCCGAAGCCGCGCGGGCGGGCAGCTCGCGGATGACGTCGCGCGCAGGCTTGTCCTCGCGCAAACCGCGAAAGGTGGGGTGCCGTAGGCGGCCGTCGCTCGTGAACTCCGTGAACTGCACCTCGGCAACCAACGTCGGCTTCACCCAATGGACGCCGCGGCTCTCGGCGCCGCGTGGGGGATTCGCAAGCGCGGACTTGGCTATCTGGAGTGGTTTCAGCCGCGAATGCAGCGCAGCCAGCGACTTCTGCGTGAAGCCCGTCCCCACCTTGCCGCTGTAGACGAGCTGATCGTCAGCCCACACGCCCACCAAGAGCGCACCCAGGTACGAGCGGGACCCTTCCGGCTCCGTGAAGCCGACAATCACGAACTCCTGCCGAGCAGAGCACTTCACCTTCAGCCAATCGCGGCTCTTGCCCGACCGATAGGGAGCTCGGCGCAGCTTGCAGACGATGCCTTCGAGCCCTGCGGCGCACGCTCGATCGAAGAAGCGTTGACCCTCACCACTCACATGGTCGCTCAGTCGAACATGCTCACTGGGCGTCATGCCGAGCAGTTGCTTCAACGCGCCCTTGCGCTCCTCGAGGGGAAGCGCTCGCAGATCGCGGCCGTTCAAGTGAAGCAAGTCGAAAGCGTAATAGACGAGCGAGCCGCTCTCGCCCGTGCTCAACGCGTTTTGAAGCAGCTGGAAATCGCTCACGCCGTCGTCCCGCAGCGCGACGATCTCTCCGTCTAGCAGGGCCTCCTGCACCGGCAACCGCGCGAGCGAAGCCACCACGCTGGGGGCTCGCTCGCTGAACGACTTGCCGTTCCGGGTCATGAGCTCGATCGCGCCGCGCTGGACACGCGCGACGATGCGATAGCCATCGAGCTTGAGCTCGTGCACCCACTCGTCGCCCGTGGGAACGGCAGTGACGAGCGTTGCGCGCTCCACGTCCAGCGTCGCGGGCAGCTTCGCGACGGTGCCCAGCACCGGCAGCGCTGCTGTCGCTTGCGAGGACGTCTTGGTGCGTGAACCGCGCTTGCGCTCGGACCGCGGCTTTCCCACGGCAACGGGCGTCCCAGCCGCGGCGATCGCGGAGCTCGCTTTGACGCTCGACGCGGCCTTCGTGGGGCTGCTCTTTTTTGACGCACGGGACGCGTCAGCCCGGATTTCGTCCAGCGTGCGGCGGGTGGTGACGCTGCGCGTCTCCGTCTTGACCAGGCGCTCGCCGTCGCTGGAGGCTTCTTCGTCGGTACCCTTGAACAGGAGCCAATTTTGCGCGCCGGAGTCCCCGCTGCGCGTGCGCACCAGGTGCCACTTTCCTTTGAGGCGTTCGCCGTGCAGGGTGAAGCTCAGGCGTCCCTTGGCGTACTGCGCACGCGCGTCGCCGTCCGGCTCCCAGGTTCCGCGATCCCACAACAGGACGGTGCCACCGCCGTATTCACCCTCCGGAATCGCGCCCTCGAAGCTGCCGTACTCCACGGGGTGATCCTCGGTTTGCACCGCCAGCCGTTTCACCTGGGTGTCCAGGCTTGGGCCCTTGGGGACGGCCCAGCTCAGCAGGACCCCGTCGAGCTCCAGTCGAAAGTCGTAGTGGAGACGGCGTGCCGCGTGCTTCTGGATCACGTAGGAGAAGCCGGGCTCGGCCGCCTTCTTGCCGCGTGGCTCGGCGGTGCGCTCGAAATTGCGTTTCTTGTGGTAGCTCGCAAGACTGGTACTCGGCGCCATCTTCAATGCATCTCTTCAGCCGGCGAGGCTCTTTTTCTGAAGGGCGTGTAGGGCAGGGCCTTCGATCACGCCGCCGTCGACGTTGAAGCGCGAGCCATGACAGGGGCAATCCCAGCTCTTCTCGACCTGGTTGAAAGCGACGTGGCAGCCCAGATGCGTGCACACCGGCGACACTGCATGCAAGCTGCCCTGATCATCGCGATAGACGGCGAGACGCTGGCCCTTGACGCGCACGATCTTCCCCTCGCCGGGCGCGATGTCGTCGAGCGAGCGCGCGTTCGGAGGCCGCAGTCTATCGCTGAGCAAATGCAGCGGAAAGTCGACGTTCTCCTCCAGGAAGGTCGCGAGCGAGGCCAGCGGCTTCATGCGGGTCGCCTGGTAGAGGTCAGCGTACGGATTCGGCTTGTCGAGGCACGCATCGCGCAAGATCATTGCGGCCAGGGTGCCGAAGCTCGTGCCGTTCCCGCTGTAGCCCGTCGCAATGTAGACGTGACTGGAGAGCGCGTTGCGTCCGATGAAGGGTAAACCATCGACAGGCTCGATCACCTGTGCCGACCAGCGGTGCTCGACATGGCGCAGGCCCAGCCGTTCAGCGTAGGTCGAAAGGCTTGCGAATGGCGCCTCCGTGTCGCTCTCCTGACCGGTCTTGTGATCGGCACCACCGACGATCAGGTGCTTCTGGTAGCCCACCTGCTGAGCGCGAATGTAGTGATAGGGGTCATCGGTGTCCCAGAACAGGCCGTAGGGCGCTTGCTCCACGGGTCCGGAGACCACGTACGAGCGGTAGTGAGCCACCTTCGTCTGCAACATCAAACGGTTGATGGGCGCGTGCGTGGCCAAGATCACGCGCTCCGCCGTGATGGTAGGACCGTGCCCGAAATGAAGACGGCACGGCTCGCCTTCATCCACGCTCAGCACGCGCATCTGCTCGAAAACGTGTGAGCCGTCACCGGGAATGCGGGAAACGAGCCCCGATAGATAGGCAGTCGGATGAAACTGCGCCTGGTTGTCGAAGCGCAGCCCGGCCTTTACCGGCAAGGGCAACGGCACGTGAGCGAGCTCTACCTGCAACCCGGCGCGGCGCGCGGCCTCGAGCTCGAGCTGGATCTGCTCGACGTCCTCGTCGTGCTCGGTGTAGAGGTAGCCAGGCAAGCGTTCGAAATCGGCGTCGCTCGAGAACCTGCTTGCCAGCTCGGCCACCTGCTCGATGGCGGCGCGGCTCGAGCCCGCAATGAGGCGCGCGCCCTCCTTACCGAATTTGCTTTCGAGAACGTGGTAGCGCGTATCCACCGCTTCCGTCAGGTGGGCCGTGGTTCCAGAGGTGACGCCGCTTCCGACCTCGCGCGCCTCGACGAGGGCCACGCGTTTGCCGGCCAGCTTCAACAGCAGCGCCGCCGTCACTCCGGTTATGCCCGCGCCCACCACGGCGACATCGACGTGCAGCTCGTCTTGCTCCAGTCGGGGATAGTGCTCGGCGATCCGGACGGTGCTTGACCACAGGGACTCCGTCATGCGCGCAAACGGTGCAACCTACATGCCCCTGCGCCGCCGCGAGCAACCTGCGCCGATGTTGCGCGCATTGGCCTCGCCCGATGCTCCACCGGTGTGTTCTTTCGCCCCACTGGGGCAGCTGAGCCCTAAAGCTGGGTCAAGTAGAGCGTGGCTCCATGAGGCTCGAAGGGTGCCACGTCGGGATCGAACGGATGCGCGATCTCGATACCCTCTAAGTTGGTACCGACGAGCAGAACGGCGACCGCACCATCAAAGTTGGTCACTCGGGCTTCCACGGAACGCTCCCGCTCCTGGAAAGGAATGTCGACGCGGCCGAGCTCTTCCCCTCGCGCACCCACCCGCACGAGCTGCCATTGGAAGCTGACGGGCGACTCCCACTCCGCGCGAACTCCGAGAGCCGCACCGATGGGGACGTCGTCGAGGTCGAGCCAGATCAGCACGGCGCCAGTGGAGTCAATCGGCGGCTGTATGGCCACGCGGCGGGGCAAGCTGGAGAAGGCGAGCCTCCAATCGAAGCGCACCTTGCCGAAAGTGCCCGACCAGGCAAGCTGCGGCAGGTGCACGCCGTCTTCGCGGGCGCCGACGAAAGCGCGGCTCACCGCAAAGTCCACCATCATGGCCGCGAAGCGGGCGCGGTCCTCCTGCAGAGAGTGGCGCAACACGTCGAAGAGGTCCGGCTCGTTGACGTAATGCAGCTCGCTGGGGCTGCGAGGGCTGACGGCGGCCGAGAGCAACGCGGCGCTGAGCTCACCAGGGCCCGCGGTGCTGCGAGCCGTTTCGAGGTACGTGAAGAACAGCGCGCTGCCCTCACTGCTCGCGGATCGCTCGCGGGTCGCGATCGGAAGCTCCGGATGAGCCTGGACATCGTCCAGAGCTTGCGCGTCGACCGCGGTGGGCAGCCCGCCGAGCCACCACAGGGAGGTGGCGAAGGCACGCCGCAGATGGGGCGACTCGCTGGCGTCGAGCGCGAGCGCGATGAGCTCACCGACGCACAAGCTGGCTGCGCGCTCGAGTAGCTCTGGAGCCCACGCGGGGACCTCGCAGAAGCCCGATGTCTGGGTGAAGAGACCGCTCGCTTGCGGATCCGGCTCGATGCTCAGGTCGGCGCTCGCGTCGCTCAGGTAGATATCCAACGCGTCGGAGCCGGCGAGGCCGGCGTCGAGCTTTGGTTCGGGCAACCCCATGCCCAGCACGAGCCGCTCGTAGGCGGTTTCCAGGGCTCCGAGCGTCGTCAGTGCTACCGCTGCCCCTTGCGCCTGTTCGTGCACGCACAATGGCCGAGTGAATGAGCAGTAGACACCCGAACGACTTTCGGGCCGGGGCGCCCCCACGCGCAGGGCACCGGTGGGCAGCCGCGGATCCACCGGTGCCGGCGCACGAACCGGCGCGCGCGGGCCTCCGAAGAGCAGGGGCGGCTCTCGCCGGGGCATCGCGCCCGCGGCATTGGAAGCGAGCAAAATCAAGAAGGCGAGGGCCGCAAATGCGCTCTGGAGCACTGGCCGAAGCATGATTCACTTGCTGGACATTTGACAGCATTCACGGGCCACGCCCTATACTGTGAGTCCCTCGACTCCGGTCTTGTAACCCATGCCAGCGCTTCGCTTCGATCCCACCGCCAGCGTCGAGTTCGACCTCGACCGCGGGCAAATCGCACTGCGTGACGGAGCCGAGCGCCTTCTCGTCCCTGCCGATGCGCTGGTCGCCCTCTACGAGAGCGCTGCGCCCGAAGCCAAGAAGGACTTCGCGCGCCGTCTCGGCACCGAGACAGGGCGCCGCGCGGCAGAACGCCTCGGTGATGCGGCCAGTGCCGGCGTTGATGCCGTGGTCGAGCATGTGGGAGGTGATTGGGCGCTCCTGGGATTGGGTTCACTGAGCCTGGAGCGCTGGGGAAAGGCTCTCGTGTTCGTGGTTTCCGGCTCCCCGCTCGGTGGTGCGGGGGATGCGCTACTCGGCGCCATTCTCGAAGGGGTTCTGCAGCGCGCGTTTGGACGCGAGGCGGGGGCGGTGCGACTGGTCCGCGACGGAACGCAGGTGCGCTTTCTGATCACTAGCCGCGCGGGCGCTCATCGCGTGCACGGCTGGATTGAGTCTGGAACGCCGTGGGGCGAGGCACTTACCCGCTTGAATTCGGGAGTCGGCTCATGAGCATACAAGGCCGTCTCGCCAAGCTGCAATCGTTGCTCGCCCGCGTTCAGCGTCGCGCCAGCGACCCCGCGCGGCAGCCCAAAGCAGGGGTGATAACGTCGTTGGAAGCCGCGTCTGCGGTCTCGACGCCGCCAGGCGCATCCGTCGTCGCTGGCACGGCAACGCTCGGCGCACGACCCCAAGCGACGTCCCAGCCGCTCGAGGAGGCCGCCGCAGCGCCCGCGATGGAGGGCTCGGGTGTGCACGAGCTGACGACGGGCTTCGCGCCGGCCGACGCAGAGCTCGAAAGCACGCCCGACGTCGAAGAGCTGAGTGAAGAGGATCTCGTCGAGATGTCCTCGGACGTCCTCGAATCCGTACCGCCCCTCGACGACGTCCAGCTGGACGACACCCTGGATACCGAGCTGGAACGTCAGCAGCTGCCGCAGGACGAGCTCGACTTCGAGGAAACGTTCGAGCCGCCCGCGTCGTCGCGGCGACCACGAACGGTTCCTAGCCTCGACGAGGTACTAGGGTTTTCACCTCAAGACGAAGACTTCGACCTGCAGCGCGACGTGCCGGCGATGACGCCGCCACCGGAGTCCGGACCTCAGGAGGCGCCGATGCCGCCTGATATGCCGCCGCCGCTCGCGCCCGACTTCGTCGCTCTGCTGGAGTCCCGGCCACCTCCCTCCGCACAGGTCCCGACCACCGCGTCGTACACCTCTTTCGCCGGAATGCCGGCGCCCGAGCAGTTGGGACAGACGATCGACCTCGAGGAACCCAGCGGCCCACCGCTGGAGCTTGGCGTGAGCCCCACACCTTCGCCGCCGCCATCGAACATCCTGGAAGAGCTCGAGGTGACCCTTCCGGTTGGCATTGGTCGCCATGATCGTGATCTCGCGCTTCCGGCGGACCTGCGCGATGAGCTGGAAGCACACCGCCAGCGCAGCAGCGAGCCCGCTTCAGCGCCTAATTCTGTCTCGCCCGAGGCATTCGAGCGCGCGTCGACATCAGCGAAAGCGCATTCGGCGCAGACCGCGTCCGCCGAGGTCGAGGTTGGGCGGCCCTCTCTGTCTGGAATTAATCCGGTGGTCGCGCGCGCTCCCGAGCGCACACGGCATCCGAGCACGTTTGCCGAGCTTCTGGACGCTTCCATAGCGCTCGGCGTTTAGCTGCAGGGTCGTGCCGGCCGCATAGCTGGCAGCATGCCGTCAGCCCGCGGCTGACGGCCTACTGATTCACACGCCGTTAGTCGGCAGCGTCTTCGGCTTTGTCGCCGGCGTCTTCAGCGGCATCGCCCGCGTCTTCAGCGGCTTCCTCCGCTGAATCGGCGGCATCGGAGGCGGCTTCGTCCGTCGCTTCGCCCGCATTCTCCACCGGGCCGTCGGCGCGCTTTTGATCACCACCACAGCCGACGGCGGCAACACAGAGAGAGAGGGCAATGGCCAAAGAGAGAGGCTTTTTCATCTAGTTCTCCAGTCGTTCAAAGGGAGCCAGCGGGAGGTTGACTCCCCTGACCCAGAAAAACACGGCGAGGTAGCTCGCCGAATGCATCCTCGCTCCGGAGGCCGTGCAAGGCCGCGGCCCCCGTGGAGCCCAGGATGAAGGTTTCACGTTCACGTTTGCGAAGCTGCGGGCCTCCCTCGAGCATCACGTCGGAACGCGACGACCGAAGACGAAAGACAAGACCGCGAGCACCAAGAACACGAAGAACAAGATCTTCGCGATACCGGCCGCGCCTGCTGCAAGTCCGCCGAAGCCCAGGAACGCCGCAATGAGTGCAATCACGAAAAAAACAGCAGCCCAGTACAACATGAGAGACTTCCTCCGCTTGAGGCGCGCTGATTGCGCGCTGCAGTCCGTAAAGCAGAAGCTGTGCCAGGCGCGCCAGCAGCAGCAGTACGCAGCGGTTTCGCTGCGGAGCACCCGTGGGTGCACCAAGACGCCACACCGCGAGCCTAGCTTGCCACTGGAGGAAGACGGCTGAAGGCGGTTAGGGGTACCAATTCGGCGGATTCTGCGGCGGTGAGGCGCTTTCGGGCGCATGCGGTCGTTTTGCCTCGCACGGGCCAATTTGCCCTGAATTGCACTTGCGTTAAGTTGTGTAGCCAACAATGCCTTCAGCGCTGCGCGAACGTCTGCTTCAGCAGCGTGAGCAGATCATCGACAGGTTCGTGGTCGAGCTGCGGCAGCGTGAGCTTGGGCCCGAGGGCCTCTCCCGCTCACTGCTGCGCGATCACCTGCCTCAATTCTTCGAGGAAGTCGTGCGGGAGCTGGGTGGGGAGCGCGAGTCCTTGCCTGAGGCTCACCTGCCGGCGGGGGAGGTGCACGGAGCCGAACGCTGGCGCCAGGGTTTCGATATCCGAGCTCTCGTGCGCGAGTATGGCGTGCTGCGCCACGTCATACTGAAGGATCTGGCGGAGGCGAACATCGCTCCGTCCCTGGCCGAGGTGGATGCTCTGCTGAATTGCCTCAACGCGGGCATGGCTGCGGCGGTGGAGGCCTTCGCTACGGAGTCGGAGCTGCTGCGCACTTCGCTGGACGCTGCCAAGACGAAGCTCGACAGCCACGAGCGGCGTCTGCGGATGCTCACGGAGTTCATTCCGCAGATTGTCTGGATCGCGAGCTCACAGGGCGTGCTCACGTGGCTCAATCGACAGTGGTTCGATTACACGGGAGCGGACGCCGAGGCGAGCCTGGGTACTGGCTGGACTCAATCCGTTCACGCGGAAGACCGCGACGCCATGCTCGAGGCTTGGCAGCGCTGCGTTGGTGAGTCGACACCTTACCAGGCGGAGTACCGGCTGCGGAGGCGTGATGGTGCGTACCGGTGGTTCTTGTGCCGTGCCCTTCCCGTGGGGCTGCTCGACGACCAGGGGGAACAATGGTTTGGCACCAACACCGACATAGAGGAGCAAAAGCAAACGGAAGCTAGCTTGCGTGCAGCCACCCAGGAGAGCGAGCGCCTCAATCGACTCAAAGACGAGTTCCTGGCGACGGTGTCCCACGAGCTTCGAACCCCGCTTCAGTCGGTGCTCGGCTGGGCGCGACTGCTGAAGACGGGCCATGTGGATGCGGAGCGTCAGCGGAAGGCTCTGGATACGATCGAGCGCAATGCCAAGGCTCAATCTCAGCTGATTGAAGACATCCTGGACGTCTCTCGCATCATTACGGGCAAGGCCCGCATTCGCGCCGAGCCCGTTCAGCTGGCGCAGGTGCTGCAGGCCGCTTGTGACACTATTCACCCGGCTGCTCGCGCCAAGGGCGTGGCCTTGCACGTCGACGTATCGCCCGAGCTCGGAACGCTGGTGGGCGACGCCGATCGTCTGCAGCAGGTTGCCTGGAATCTGCTGTCGAACGCGGTCAAGTTCACGCCTTCGGGTGGGCACGTGGAGGTGACAGCCAGCCGTACCGCCTCGAGTGTTTCGGTGATCGTCGAGGACGACGGGCACGGCATTCCAGACGGCTTCCTGCCCCACGTATTCGAGAGGTTCCGCCAAGCGGACCCCGGCCCGGCGCGCGCGCATGGCGGGCTTGGCGTGGGACTCGCGATCGTGCGTCACATCGTGGAGCTGCATGGTGGCACCGTCAGCGTGAGCACACGCGGCATCGGCAAGGGCTCGCGTTTCGTGGTGGAGCTACCGCTTCAACACGCGTCGACACCCCGTCCTCCGCTGGTGGCCGAGATTCGTACCCCTTCCACACCCAGTCTGCCAAGCTTGGCCGCGCTGGAGGGTCTGCAGGTCCTTGTCGTGGACGACCAGCCCGATGCGCGTGAGCTCATCGTCAGCGTGCTCGAACAGTACGGCGCTACGGTGAGGGAAGCGGCCACGGCTCGTGATGCTCTGGACCTGGTGCAGTCGACGCCGTTCGACGTGCTCGTCAGTGACATCGGTCTGCCCCTGGAAGATGGGTACAGCCTGATTCAGCGCCTGCGGGCCCGTGAGGGCGAGCGACGGTTGCCGGCGCTAGCGCTCACCGCCTATGCACGTGAAGAAGATCGGCGGCGTGCCCTCGCGGCGGGCTTCGACCAGCACGCGGCGAAGCCGATCGAGCCTGCTCGGTTGATCGCCGCAGTGCAGCAGCTAGGGCGCGGCGGCGCCACTAGCTGAGCGATTGCTGGCTCTCGCGCGGCCGAGTATCAGAGGGCGCAACACTCGAAACGAATCGCAGCTTTGCCATCTTCACGCGTGATGACGTCCAATCGGCCGCCGTGGCGACGGGCGATTGCGAAGCAGACCGAGAGCACCTGCAGGAGCTCGGCATCGGCCATGTCCTCGGGCGGGTCCAGGCGGTCGATGCGTGCGCTCGGCGGGCAGAAGCCAGGAATGCAAAGCTCGAAGCTTGCGCCCGAGCTGGGAACGGGCTCGATAGCGAGCTCGACACGGCTGCCGCTGGGAGCAATCCGCAGCGCCAGGGAAAGGAGGCTGGTGAGAACTACCAAGGCGGAGGTGCCGTCGACCTGCGCGTCCGGAACGGGAGAGGTCACCACGTCGATGGAGACGCCGCGCTCGGCCGCGATGGGCGCGTAGAGGCCGACCGCGTCTCGAACGATGACGTCGGCGGCAACCGGCCGGGTCTCCGCCTCGGGGATGGTCAGGTAGTCGATCAGACGACGAATGCGCAACGCAAGCCGTTCGACCTGTTCTTCGATGCGCCGCGCGTTTTCCAGCGTGGCCTCACGGCTCGGGTTAGCGCGGATCAGCGCTGCACGGCCGGTGATGACGTTGAGCGGCGTCCCGATGAGATGGGCGATAACTGACGCTACGCGCGAGATAGACGCGCGCCGCTCGGCTTGCCGTAGCTCGTCCACCAGGGCTAAGCGCCTATCGACGGACTCGAGCTCCGGGAGCTTGAGAACTGGAACCATCAAGCAGCGTAGCCCCTAGGCGGCAACCGGGGAAGTGTGCGCACCATGTAGCCTTTAGCCACGCAGTTGACGCAGTTGTGGCATGATGCAGCGCTCGGTATCCGCCGGTAGCATGTTTTGTCGAAGAACCTGGAGTGGTTCTTCTCGGCACAGCGTGTGCAAGTTCGCGAAACGTCATGTCTGTCGCTATGGCTGTCGCCCAGGAAACGCCCGTACCCCCCAGAACTGACCGACCGGTGGCGCGAGCGCGCGAGCCGGGGGTCTTGGTGGTCGATGACGACCGCGAGATGTGCGAGCTCGCCGAGGCGGGTCTTTCGCAGCGCGGCTACTCGGTCACCTGGCGTTTGTGGCCCGAAGAGGCCCTGGCGCTGCTCGACCAGGAAGACTTCGCGGTCTTGCTCGTGGACATCCACATGGAGGGCATGAGTGGGCTGGACTTGTGCCGCGCAGCCCTGGCCAAGCGACCCGATCTGGTCGTGGTGGTCATGACGGGTTTCGGCAGCCTCGACCATGCGATCGGTGCCATGCGCGCCGGCGCCTACGACTTCATCACCAAACCCGTGTCGATGGACGCCCTGGCGCTCACCCTCGAGCGAGCGGTCCGCCATCGCGCCATGAGCGACGAGCTCCAGCGCCTGCGCCGCCGGGTGGAGACGCGTGAGCTACCCAACGTCGTCGGCACCAGCGCCGTGATGCAGCGGGTGGCGGACGTGGTCGAGCGTGTCGCAGCTACCGAAACCAACGTGCTCGTCACGGGCGAGAGCGGTACCGGCAAGGAGTTGGTCGCGCGCGCATTGCACGAACGCAGCGGCCGCCGGGGACCCTTCCTGGCCATCAACTGCGCGGCAGTGCCGGAGAATCTGCTCGAGAGCGAGCTCTTCGGTCACGCGCGAGGGGCCTTCACGGACGCTCGCTCCGCGCGCACGGGTCTCTTCGTCGAGGCCAACCAGGGCACACTGTTTCTCGATGAAATCGGCGAGATGCCGCTCGGGATGCAGGCTAAAATTTTGCGTGCGCTCCAAGAGCGCAAGGTGCGACCGCTCGGTGCCTCGCAAGAAGTTTCCTTCGACGCTCGCATCGTCACGGCGACCAACCGGGACCTCGAGGCGGAGGTCACCGAGAAGCGCTTTCGCGAGGATCTCTACTACCGTATCAACGTGGTGCGTGTGGACGTGCCGCCCCTGCGCGCGCGCGGCAATGACGTTCTTCTGCTGGCGCAGCACTTCCTCGAGCGCGCGGCCGTGCGAAGCGTGAAGTCCGTCACGCGGCTGGGGCGCCTCGTCGCCGAGCGTCTCATCAATTACGATTGGCCAGGTAACGTCCGTGAGCTCGAGAACTGCATGGAGCGTGCGGTGGCCCTGGCGCGCTTCGACGAGATCACGCTCGACGACCTACCGGCGAAGATTCGTGAGCACCGCGCGACCGAGGTCTACACACTCAGCGATGATCCGAACGAGCTCCCTCCGATGAACATCGTCGAGGAGCGCTACATTCGGAAGGTGTTGGCGGCGGTCGGCGGCAATAAGACACTGGCCGCCAAGGTGCTCGGCTTCGACCGACGCACCCTGTACCGCAAGCTCGAACGTTACGAGTGACCGTGGTCGCGAGCGGGCTGGCGCGCCGCCGCTGTCGGTCCTACTGGTCCGTCGCGCCGCGGCTGCGAGGCCGAACCTTGCCCAGCAGCGCCTCCAAAATGTCCGGCATGACTGGCTTGACGACGAACTCGTCGAAGCCAGCCGCTGCTGCGGTGTCGCGAGTGGCCCCGTCGCTATAGCCGGTTAGCGCCACGAGGTGCAGCGCGCCGCCGCCTTCTCGGGCGCGTAGCAGCCGGGCGACCTCACAGCCGTCCACCTCCGGAAGGCCGATGTCGATAAGCGCCACCTGTGGTTTTGATGCACCCATGTGGTGCAACGCCTCGGCCGCATTTGCTGCGCCTACTGCGCGATGGCCAAGGAGCGCGACCAGCTCGCTCATCATGTCGCGTGAGTCGTCGTCGTCCTCGACGATGAGGACGCACACGCCAGGCGACTCTGGGGACATCACGGTCGAAGCGTTCATGCTGCGTTGACCAGTCTAGGCTCGGGTTAGGTTGGCCTTATAGCGTCTTTACGGCGCTTCCGCCCGTGCGTCCTGAATGGGTGTTCCCGCTCAAGCTGGGACTTTGACAGACGCCGGGTCCGACGACGCGGTCGGGACAATTTGCCTCGCCAAAAACTTGCCGCCAGCACCTCGGGGCACGAGGCTTGCTCCGGCGGCACCGCGGCTGGCGTCTGCCGTCAGAGGAAACATCAATGCCACACTTGGCTTTGCTCCCCATCTCATCTCCGCGCTCGTCGTGGTCGCCACCCTGGCCTCAACCTCGGACGCGTTCGCCTTCGGCGGCAACCGACTCGCGGTCGATCTCGATTTTGCAGGTGCGATCGACGAGAACGGCGTGGGCGCTGGAACCGGCGGAGCGCTGCGCTTCGGCCGCAAATTCGATTTACTCGTGCTCTCCCTGACACCGGAGATAGGCGGCAGCTACCACACCTTCTCTGGCTCCGCGGAGGCCAGCGAATACTCCGGCTTCCTGGGTGCTCGCGTGGGATTCGGGAAGATCCTGGAGCCCGGCGTCTTCGCGCATGTGGGCGTGGCGCATTTGAGCAGCTGGGGCATCGACGATACGGCTCCCGCCATCGATGCGGGAATCTTCTTGGACCTCACCCTGCTTCCCATTCTCGACCTGGGCGTCCACGCGGCCTACAACGCCATCCTTCCGGATGGGCAAGACGCCTTCGATTGGTACCGATTAGGCGCCCACGTGGCACTCGGTTTTTGAGCGAAGTGCGGCGGATGGCGCCGAGCGCGCCCCGCTCGCGCGGGGCTCCTGCGCGGGCATGCGCCGCCTGCTCTGCTCAGGGACGACCGCTGGACGAGCTCCCGCCGTCCTCGCCGTCCTCGGTGCTGGTAGACGCGGGCGCGCGGGCGGTGCGCCACTCGTCCGTCTGATCGATGGCGTTCTGAACGGCTTCGGCCTCGTCTTCGGTGTCGGCGCGCAAGTCCTTGACCAGCTCCTTTGCCATGCTGCGTTGAGGCTCGGGCAGCTGCTCGAGCTCCGCGGATTTCGTTTCGGGTTTCTTGGGCTTCGCAGGCTTCTCCATGAATTGCTCCTTGGTGCGTATCACGCACGGCCCGTGCCAGGAGCAACGGTCGCCGCCGGCGCGGCTAGCCCTTTGCCGACGAGATGCGCGCGATGGCTTGGGCGAGCGCGCGTGGCTCGACCGGCTTCGCGACGTGCGCA
>DASQDA010001083.1:0-7956 GCA_035634435.1 Polyangiaceae bacterium | reverse complement strand
GCTCGCCAGCGAAACGCGCAGCGCCGCTCCCACGCGAGCAAAGGCGCTGGGGGCCAGCCGTTTGGGGTTGTAGCGTTCTTCGTGCGACAGCAGCACGCGCCCCGTGAGGTTGCCCACCTCCACGTCGATGCTTCCCTTGCTGTCGTCCAGCGCGACCACGCGCCCCACGTAAATCTTGTTCGGTTTGGGGTCTCCGCTGAAGCGGGGACCCCACAGACGTCGCGTTTCAGCCGTGAACGGCGGCTCGAGCTTTTGACGGACGAGATAGTGACCGAGACCGTCGCGCACCGCCTTGCGGGCCTGCGCCTGAAGCCTGGGATCCAGCGTCGTGTAGATCGTGAAGCCACCCCGCTTCGCGCGCTCGCCGACCGCTGCCTCCAGCACCTTGCGCGCCATGGCGACGGCCTCGGGAGCCAAGGCCGACTCCTCTTCGCTGCTCGGCGAAAGCCGCACCGGCGTATCCATGGCCGCCGCGTAGAGCTCACGCGTGACGAAGCCCTTCTCGAGCATCTGCGCTAGCACGTAGCGACGGCGCGCCAGAGCTCGCTCGGGATCGACGCGCGGCGTGAAGCGTTCCGGCGCGGCCACCAAACCCGCCAGCAACGCGGCCTCGGCCAGGTCCAGGTCGCGCGACTTCTTGGCGAAGTAGTGGCGCGAGGCCTCCTCGACGCCATAGCGACCATGGCCGAGATAAATGTGATTGAGATAGAGCGACAGGATCTCGTCCTTGCCGAGCTCCTGCTCGAGGCGCCGCGCCAGGATCGTCTCCTTGATCTTGCGCTCGTAAGTACGCTCGGGCGAAAGCAGCAGATTCTTGACGATCTGCTGGGTGATCGTGCTGGCACCTTGGCGCGTGCCGCCTGCGCGCAGATTCGCCATGAGCGCGCGGACCATGCCGAAGTAGTCGAGCCCTTCGTGCTCGTAGAAGGCTGCGTCTTCCGCGGCCAAGAAAGCCAGCTTCACGTGGCTGGGCACCACGGAGAACGGCACCACGGTTCGCCGCTCGGTGAAAACACTGCCGAGCAGCGTGCCGTCGCGGGCGAGGACGCGCGTAACCTGCTCGGGCTGATAGCCGCTCTTGAGCTGCTCGACGCTGGGTAGCCGTGCTTCGTAATGGCGCACGACGAGCCAGACGGAGAGCGCACCCGCGACCAGCAACAGAAGGCCCACCAGGGCGGCGACCTTCCCGGCCTTGACTATGAAGTGAAGGAGCTCTTGGCGGTCGCGCATCAGTGCCCGAGCATGCGCATCACGACAATCGCGAGCACGACGCCGAGAGCCAGACAAGTGGCCGCAACGCCCACCAGCAGTCCTGTGCTGGCGCTCGATCGCGCCCGGGTCAGCGGGGCGGCGCTGCTAGCGGGCCCGCTGTCGGCGGCCAGTTTCGCCGAGCTCGTGCCGCTTCGCACCGCCGCCACTGCGAGCGCTGCTTCGCCACCAAAGGGTCGTAGCGCGTCGGCGAACTCTCCGGCGGACTGAAAACGATCCTCCGGCTTCTTCGCCAAAGCCTTGATCAGCACGGCGTCCAGCGCCGGGGAAAACTGCTTCTCTGGCACGCGCTCGCTGAGCGGGATGGGCGGCTCCGTCACGTGCTTCTGGATGTACTCCATGGGCGTCCGAGCCCGGAACGGAAGCTTGCCTGTCAACGCCTCGTACAGAATGATCGCCAGCGAGTAGATGTCACTGCGCGCGTCGAGCGTCTTGCCCTGTGCTTGCTCCGGAGACATGAACTCGGGGGTACCGAACACCATGCCTTCTTGAGTCAAGATGATCGAGCCGGGTTGCATCTGTCGCTCGGTCACCTTGGCGAGGCCGAAGTCGAGCACCTTGGGAAAATCGGGGATGCCTCCCTGGCAGGCGAGGAAGATGTTCTCGGGCTTCATGTCCCGGTGCACGATGCCGAGGTCATGCGCCTCCTGCAGCGCGCCACACACCTGGATCAAGATCGGAATCGCGCGCTCGGCGGGCATCGGGCCTTCTTTACGCACCCGCTGATTGAGATTCAGACCCTCCAGCAGCTCCATGACGATGTACAGGGAGCCGTCGTCTTCGAGCTCGCCGTACATGAAAACCTTGACGGTGTTCGGGTGGCTCAGCTGGCTCATCGCCCGAGCTTCGCGTCGGAAGCGCGACGTGAGGTCCTTGCGGCCCGCGAGCTTGGGGTGGAGGATCTTGATGGCCACCATGCGGTTCATGGCCGGCTGTGAGGCCTTGTAGACGGAGCCCATGCCCCCGGTGCCGATTTTTTCCAGCACCTCGAACTGTCCGGCGAGGATACTGCGGCCGATGAAGGGATCTTTCGGGCGCATGCGGTGGGGTTCTTACCAAGGGCTCAGAAGGAGGTAGTCTTCACCAGGCGGCGCGCGGTCGCTGCAGACTTCTTGGGGAAGTTCCGGCGGCAGTGTACGCCAAGCTACAGTACCTCGGCTCGCATTATGCGTTCGGCGTCTCCTGAACCCCCCTTTGGGTGAGGGTCCAGCCAGCCGGCGCATGGGCCGATGCAGCCTCGGTGCCAACCTGATGCAGAGCGCAGAATACTTGAGAAGCCCGCTCCTCGCCCGGGAAGGCTTCGTTCACGCCTTCTTCACGCGGAATGGGGGCGTTTCGCAGGTGCCGTTCGCCAGCTTGAGCTTTTCGGTTGCCGTCGGCGATCGCGAGGCGGCCGTGGCAGAGAATCTGCGGCGCGCCGCGCTCGCCCTCGGCATCTCCTGTGCGAGCCTCTACTTCGTCTCGCAGGTGCACGGGACCGCGACGCAGGTGGCAGACGGCAGTGAGGCGCGCGAGGAGTTCGTGCTGCGTGAAGGCGACGCCGTGCTCAGCGTTGGCTCGGGCGTTGGCTGCGCGGTGCGGTCGGCCGATTGCGTCCCGATCTTGATCGCGGATCGCCGTTCAGGCGCGGTCGCCGCAATTCACGCTGGTTGGCGCGGCGTCGAACAGAACGTGGTGCGCGCGAGTCTGCAGCGGCTGCGTGCCCTGCTCGGAAGCCCAGGCGAGCTCATTGCGGCTATTGGTCCGCATATCGGGCCCGCTGCCTTCGAGGTGAGCGCGGAAGTGGCCGAACGGCTGCGCCTTGCGTCGTCGCAGCACGACGTGGTCGACGCGAGCCGGGCGAAACCACACGTCGATCTGCGGCGCATCGTGCGCGCGCAGCTGGCGGACGAAGGCCTGGAAGACGGCGCCATCGACGATGTGCCCGGGTGCACTTTCGGTGATGCCGGGCGTTTCTTCTCGTTCCGGCGAGACGGGCAGCGCAGCGGCCGCCACTTGTCTGCAATCGTCGCTTCGCCTCGCTGAGCGCCCTCGGCAAATCCGTCGTGAGCGCAATATTGTGCAGCTCGAGAGGGACGCGTCCCTCTCTGAGATGTTCTGCGTGGCGCGGGTCGCCGAGCACGGGTCACTTCGATCGCAAGCAGCTCAGTACACGGCCCCGCTCCGAGCTATGCTGCGGGCTCTTCCACCTGCGAGTCGCTCATGCCCTATGCCGTTACCTGCCGTTCCTGTGGTGCCCGTTTCAGCATAGGAGACGAGCTGTACCGGAAGCGATTCGCCGGGCGCGTGATCACCCTTCGCTGCAAGCAATGCCAGGGTCCCATCCGGCTGAACGCTTCCGAGACTCCTTCGAGGCCGCAGGAGAACAAGCGCCCGGTACCGTCCCCGCCCGCGCCGCCCGTTCGCCCACGGCCGCCGTTGCGCTCGATTCCCGAGGACTTTCTGGATAACCCCGAGCAGATCGTGGCCCTGAGTCCCGGTCTAATGGCGACGACCGCTACCGATCGGGTGACGCTGCCGCAGTTTTCGACCCACAACTACGTCGACGTGACCGACTCCGCAAAGTCGGAGCCTTCGAGCTCCGGGGTCCCGCCCCTCGATGAGCTGGCAAAAACCACCCGTATGACCCCCGGCACTCCCCGGGATGACACGGATTTCTTGCTCGGGCTCAGCGCAACGGCGGATCCAGCGGCTGCGTCGCCGAGCCCACTGTTACCCGCCTTGATCTTCGATGACGACGCGTTGGCCCAGACCCCGCGGCGCGGTCAACCACCGGATGCCACGGTAAGTGATACCCCGCTCTTCCCCAGTAGCGCGGAGCCTGCGGGGCTCGCGGGCAACCGGATCGCTGGCGACGATGACATCGAGGACAGAGTCACCATCCCCAACAAGCGGCGGATCTCACCCGTGCTCTGGTTTGGGTTGCTCGTGTGTCTGGTGGGCATCGGCGCCGCGATAAAGCTCACCAAGACGACGGAAAGCAGCCACTACAGCTCCTCCGTGGAGGCGGCTCGGCCGGCGGCGCTCACGGAAGGTGCGCGGCCGGCCGCCGAAGCTGCGCCGGCACCCGAGGTCAGTGCGCAGCCGTCCCTCGCGGCCGACACCGACGCCGCGAGTGCGACCATCGCACCCGTCGCCAAGCCCGTCGCGCCCGTCCCAAGCCCGGCTCGAGTGCCGCGGAGCGAGCCCGTTTCGCAGCCGCAAGCGCGCGGCACCGAGCTCACCCCGGCCGAGGGCGATGCCGGCGCGGGCGAGCTGCCGACCGAAGCAACGTTCGACAAGGTGGCGGCGACCAACTCGCTGAGCGAGGCGACGACACAGGCTTCCGCGTGCAGGAAGCCGGGCGATCCTTCCGGTATGGCCAATGTGACCGTCACGTTCGCCCCCTCCGGGCGGGTCACCAGCGCCACGGTCGCAGGTCCGCCGTTTGCTGGAACCGAGACGGGCGGCTGCATCGCTTCCACCCTGCGCAATGCGCGGGTGCCCGCGTTCACGGGCGACAACGTCACCGTCACCAAGACCGTCGTCATTCAATGAGCGGGGCATGTGGTTTTAGGGCCAGCGTGCCGCCCGGGTCGAGCTAACCTGCGAGCACCGTGGAGCTTGCATTCGACCCACAGACCGGCCTCATCCCTGCCATTGCTCAAGACCGACTGAGCGGAGAGATCCGCATGGTGGCCTGGATGAACCGTGAAGCGCTCGCGCGTACGCTCGAGACGCGCAGGGCGACGTTCTACAGTCGCTCACGTCAGGCGCTATGGACCAAGGGCGAGACCAGCGGCAACGGCTTGCAAGTGTCGCGCGTGGTCGCGGATTGCGATGCGGATGTGCTGCTGCTCTTGGTCGATCCTTCCGGCCCCTCGTGCCACACGGGACGGCCCAGCTGTTTTTTCCAGGACGTGGACGACGATGCTGCCCTGGGGCAGGCGAGCCCCGAAGTTGCGCCGTACCTCCTGGAGCTCGAACGCGTGATTGATGAGCGCACCAGCAGCAGCGCCCAGAAGAGTTACACGCGCTCGTTGCTCGACGGCGGAGCCCTGAAGATTGGAGCCAAGCTACGCGAGGAGGCGGGCGAGCTTGCCCAGGCCATCGCCGAAGAGAGCGAGCAGCGCGTGCTCAGCGAAGCGGCTGATCTGCTCTATCACACGCTCGTAGGCCTGCGCTCGCGCGGACTGCGGCTGAGCGGGGTACTAGAAGTGTTGGCGGCGCGCAGTCACGTGAGCGGACACACGGAAAAGGCGAACCGCGGGGCCTGAGGGCTCGAGGGCGCGGGCTCGACCGTCTCTCGCGAGCCGGCCGACCGACGGCGCGCGTGCGTTCTCTCTGCTGCCATTGGCTTTAAGCGCTCGCGCTGAAACCCCGATGAAATCTGCAGAGGTGCCGGGAGTTTGACCCCACAGTGCCTGCTCGTTATCGTGGGGATCTGCGGGACGTGTAGTGCAGATTGCGCTGCCTCTCAGCGGGAAAACGACCCCGATGCCCACCAAGGTTCTGGTCTTCGAGAGTGACGCCACATTCGCCGCCGAGCTGAAAGCCGAGCTGGCTCGCTTCGGGTGCCACACCACCATCGTCGATGACGCTGGCGTGGGCTTGCAAACGGCCGCACGCGACAAGCCGGACCTCATCCTGCTGGCGATCGAGTTGCCCAGGATGAACGGCTTCTCCGTCTGCAACAAGCTCAAGCGCGACCCGGGCCTGCGCGACGTACCGCTCATCATCATGAGCATCGACTCCAGCGAAGAGACGTTCGAGCAACATCGCAGGCTCCGCACGCGCGCCGAAGACTACGTCCGCAAGCCCATCGCCTGGCCCGATCTGCTTCAGCACATTCGCGCCTTCGTGCAGCTACCAAGCAGCGGCGGCCAAGAGCTCGAGCTCGAAGACGACGAGACGCTGGTCGTGGAAGACGATCTCGAGATCGAGGAGGAAGCCGGTACGCTCGAGTTCGAGGATCCCGGTGAGGTGCAGATCGACGAGACGGGTGCCTTCGAGGCACAAGCGACGGGCCCGGTCGAAATAGCCGAAGCCGAGCTCGAGCTGGAAGCCGAAGAACAAGCCGACCGCGCCTTCGACTCCATCATGCAGTACGCGCGCCCGGCCGATGGGGATCCGGACGGGCTGATGATCGAGGAGGCCGAGGTTTTCCCGGAGGAGATCTTGCCGCAGCAGGACGCGGGCCCGGAACAGGGACTCGGCGGCTCGCCGGTTCACTACGCGACCCCCGATAGCATCGGACACTTGCCGTCACTGAACGGTGAGGACCTCGCGGGGCTCGACGAGTTCGTGGCGGCGGAGCCCACGCCCGCTTCCGGCAGACCACCCGTCAGCGAGGTTGCGCCCACTACCGAGCGTGGAGGCGTTGCGGCCCCCGTCGCAGCGATGACCGCGTCGTTTGCTTTCGAGGACGCGGCTCAGCCGAGCTCGGGCCCACCGCCGACGGCTTTCCGCTCCTCGGAGCCTGGAGCGGGCCCAAGCTCCGAAGCGCCCATTTCGAGCTCCTCGTTCCAGCCGCCGCGACGTAGCATGGGCTTCGCACGGACGTCGTCCGGGCCGCCGCGCGCAGCAGAGATCGAGGCGCAACGCCTGCGGGAGGAGCTCGAACGGCACCGCGCTCGGAGCGCGCAGCTGGAGGACGAGGTTCGCACGTCGCAGCAGCGCATCTCCGAGCTGGAAGACGCCGTCCGGCGCGGCGCTTCGAAGGATCACGAGGTTCAACGCCTGCAGCGCGACCTCGACGACGTGAAGGGCAAGCTCGCCGCCTCGGGCCGGACGGGAAGCTCGGCGCGCGAGTTCCTCGACTTGCGCGAGCAGCTCAACCGCAAAGACAAGGAGCTGCTGGATCTGCGCGATCAGCTCACGCATCGCGACAAGGAGCTGCTCGGCGTGCGCGATGGCGCGCTGAACCTGGAGCGTGAGCGAGCTGACCTGCTGGACCAGACGACGGAGCTGGAGCGGCAGCTCAGCGAGCTGAGTCGCACCAGCGAGGCCTTCCGCAATGACAAGGAAGCCGCCAGCAAGCGCGCTGACGACTTCAAGCGGAAAGCGGACAAGTTGCGCGTCGACCTGGACGCGCGGCTTGCCGAGCTCACCGAGGTCAAGAGCCAGTACGACGCCGAGCTCGTGAGCCGCGGCGCGCGCGAAGCGGAGTTCGACGCGCGCGCGCAGGCCGACCTGGAGCAGGCCGTGCTGGCGACGGAAGCTTCGGAGCGGGAACGCGCCGAGCAGAGCCTCGCGGCGTTCCGCCTCGAAGCTGAAAACGAGCGCGAAGCATTGCTGCAGGCGCAGCGCACGAGCGCGGCCGCGGAAGCCGCCGAGGCCCTCGCTCGTCGCCAGGCAGAGCTCACGGGTGAGTACGAGACGCGCATCGCCGCGCTGCAACGCGACTCCGAGCAAACCGTGGCCCAGCTACGCGGCGAGCACGCGAGCGCCGTCAGCGACGCCGAGCGGCGCGCGAGCGAGCGACTCGCCGAGCGCGAGGCCGAGCTCGAACAGATCCGCCAGCGCGACCTCGAGGCGCAGCGGCAGCAGCACGCAGCACGTCTCAACGAAGTGGAGACCACACACGCCACACGCAACCTGGAGCTGGAAACCTCCAACGCTGCTCGCGTGTTCGAGCTGGAGACGGCGCACGCGAGCCGGGTGATAGAGCTCGAGTCCCGGCTTGCCGGGCGCGTCGCCGAGCTCGAG
>DASQDA010001082.1:0-3645 GCA_035634435.1 Polyangiaceae bacterium | reverse complement strand
GGGCGGGTTGGCGTGAATGAGCTGAGCAACCTCATTCGTAGTGGCGATAGCGTAGGCGTCGCGGACCTGGCATCGGTGCGCTGTTCCCGCCCACCGAGCAAATAAGCGCGCATCGCCTACCGCAAAGTCTTTGAAATTGTCATACGATATTTGCAACCAGCAGGCGCGATCGTAGTTGTTCTCACAGGCCCTCGCGGCCGCAGCAGCATCTGCGCTGGAAATGAACCTAGGCATAGTGTTGCTGTTGCAACTGTTCTGACCAATGACTTCATAATCACCACCCTCGAAACGTGGATACCACGTCTGCGCTCAGCGCGCGTGGGACTCTGGACCAAGCTCTGTGGAGCCGACCTACTGGTCATCCACCGCCGGGGTCGGTAATTGAGCTCTCTCGCGGTCGCTGGACATCCTAGTCGCGAAGAACGCCGCCACGCATGTAGCGGATCTTGCGGTCGAGCGGCTCTGGTCGTTTCCGCGGGCGATCGCGACTGAGCCTCGGCTCGAAGCGATGGTGCGCAGCGAGCTCTAGCAGGTTGGGATTGACGCGAGCATATCGTCGCTTCAATCCCAACGGCGCTGCCGAGTCGAGGTAGAGCAGCACGCGGCGCACCGCCGCGAAGAGGGCGACGCCGCCACGTTTGTGTGGAGAAGGAAGGGCAGGGACGCGCTGCGATGAAGCGCAGAAACTGCTGCGAGAAGCTCAGCACCAGCAACGCATCGCGCGCTTGGGTCCTGCTGAGTTTCGCTCGATGCCTTCTGCGCGTCGCGCAACGACGGTCGGCTGACAACGCCCGGTTCGCCGAGCGCTAAGGTGACATGTCTGCCGCCCGCGTTTCGGCAACGCAGCGCCGGACATGCGTCTCAGCGCGGTACGGCGACTTCGCAGGGGAAGCTGATGCTCAAGGGCTTCTCGGCGGCCTTGAAGGTGGAGCAGGCGGTACCCTGGAGCGTCACTTGAGTCATGGTCGGCTCGAGCGTCCAGCCGTTCGGGTCCCCGAACGTGACCGCGTCGCTTCCCAGGCTGACGCTCCCGAGAGCCGGATTGCCGACGACTCTGGCGTTCATGTCGAAGGTGCAGGAGACGACACTATTGAGCAGCCCCTGCAGCGCCGTTTTCAGCTCGGCGGCGTTCGTCGCCGTGAAATAGGGAGCCGTGCCGGGTGCTGTCCCTGCGGCTGCATCGGCGCCCTGCAGTACGCGTCCATAGCGATCCGCACACGACTGCCAGACAAACGTCTCGGGGGGAGCCGCTACGGGCAGACCCTGACCCGCGTTCGCCAGATCCTGCAAGTGGTTCACGCCGCAGCGACCCCAGGCGGGCTCACAGCCCGTGTTGTTCGCCACGATATCACCGATGCCCACGGCAAAGGTGCCGATGCCCTTCGCGCGCGCGTCCTGCACGGCTTTGATGCTCAGGTCCTGGCCACACTGCGGGTCCACCACCTGGCAGGTGTTGGGGTTCCCGTCGGTGACCAGCAAGATGTACTTCGGTCCTGGCGGATCGGGCGCGTAAGCAGCCAGGTCAGCCGCCACTCGCTGGATGGCATGCCCGGTGGGCGTCTCCCACTTCGTGCCCTGCTTCCACTGCGTACCCAGCTGTGTGTACGTGGTGTTGATGGCGTCGTAGTTGTTGAGGGCGTAGTCGACCTTCGCAATCTCCGCGCACGTAGGGCTGTCCTCGGTCGTGATCATCGTGCTGCCCTTGTAACTGGCGAACCCGAAACGCACCTTTTCTTGCAGGGGCTTCACGACTCCTTCGGTGGGATTCATCAACGAGTTGAACAGCAAATCCCAGAGCTGCTCGCGCGGCTCGAACATGCTGGAGGAGTTGTCCACCAGGATCAGCACCGTCGGTGTGACCGGTTTCGGAATCACCTCGAGGTCGTTGCAGCCCATGCCGCGTCCGCCCTGATCCATCGGGACCTCGATGACGGGGCCCGTGGTTCCGCCGCTGCCCACGGGCTGCGTTGGATTACCCGTGCTGCCGGATGCCGAGGACCCAGCTGTCGAGCTTGGCCGCCCGCCGGACGTGCGATCCGAAGGCGTGGCGCTGCTGGCGCTGCAAGCCAGACACGTGAGCAAACCCACAGAAACCAGTCCATTCCCAAGCTTGATTACCCGCATGCTGCGCTGCGAATAGTAGCTCAGTCGACCAGCGACGCCAGTGCGGCGAGCAGGGCGCGCCCCAAGGAAACTCACCCGGCGACGTGTCTCAGCCGCGTCCGCTAGTGCAGCGCGTTCAGCTCACCAACGTCGGCGAGAAGGTGTGCCGAGACAGCGGCGCGAGCGCGCACAAAACGCCGACGGCGGCGAGATTCGCTCCGCCGCCGTCGGTTTTTTCCATAGAGACTGGACCGCTCACCACCACATGCTGGCTTCGATTTTCACGACGTTCTCGTCGGGTCGATAGGCAGCCCGAAAGTTGTTGGGGTCGTCCGGGACTGTGCCGGTGATGGGCGCGCCACGCACGCCGACGTTTTGATTCTGGTAGTGAGAACCAAAAGACTCCGCCGAGCCCGGCGCGGCAGGCGGCTGCACACAGTTGAGCTGTTGCGGGCTGTAAGGCTTGTCAGTAGCGACGTTGAAGGCGGGCGAAAAGCCTGCTTCGCAGGTGCGCTGGTTGTACATGTAACGCGAGTACTGGATCGAGATCTGCTCGCGAGTGATCCACTTCGAGCGAAACACAAGGCGCGGCGACAGGATCGAGAACGACTGATCGGCGATCCTGCTGTTCGGCTGCAAACGGTCGTAACGCGTCGCGACCGTCAGCCAGGGCAACACCGCAAACTGCAGGTCCGCGCCGTACTTCAGCTTGGTGATGCCGTCGAAGGCGGCGACGTCGGAGCCGACCTTGTTGAACATGCCGTACAGCGCCAGCTTCAAGTCCTGGCCCTCACCCCAGAACTTCTGTCCGCCGGCAGACTGCTGCAGGAAGTTGGTCAGGCTGAAGTCGTATTGGGCCAGCACCGTGTCCACGGTGCCGGTGCCCAGGCTGCAGCCACCGGCCGGCGCGTTCGGAGCGCTCACGGGCGTTCGATTGTCGACGCCGCCCCCCCGGCAGCCCGGACCGAAGTAGTTGTCGGTGAGGCCCAGGTTGAACTGGCCGCCGCCGAAGGCGTGCAACACCTCGATCGCGGGGGCGACGGACACCGCGTTCTCGGCTCCGATGTGCGAGTAACCAGCGTAGAAGTAACCGAAGGCGCCGAGCTCCAAGCGCGCGTCCACACCGGCGACCCACATTTTGCCGTCGGGCAGCCCAACCAGGGTCGAGGGGTAGTTGAGCGCGGTGTAGCGGTTCTGCGGAAGCTGAATCACCGTCTCGCCGACCGTGACGTTCACGGCCTCGTTGCGCGGAGCCATGCTCCGATCTTCTTCCTGGGTCCAGGAGTGCAGGTAGTGGGCAGTGAACTCCGCCGTGGCGCCCATCTTGTAGCCCACGTGGCCATGGTGCAGCATGGTGAAGCGCGCGTTGTTGAACTGGCTCGGATCCGGGCGCTTGGCGCCGACTCCGTGCTCGAACCAGAGCGTGTCGGCGTCCGTGAGGTCGTACTCGACGCGCACGGTCTCGCCCATGGCGTGGGTACGACCGAACAGATAGGTGTCGTACTCGCCGGCGTCCCACTTGCCAGCGGTACCATAGCGGCT
>DASQDA010001081.1:0-10612 GCA_035634435.1 Polyangiaceae bacterium | reverse complement strand
CAAGCAAGGTCCGCACCGCGCGTCCGCGTCACTCGCTGCTCCCTGATTCCGGCAACTTACCTCGCGCGCCGCCGAGCTCGGCGGAGCGCCACCAGGCAAGAACGCCACAGCTGGTCCAAGCTGACTCACGGCGTAGACCCGCGCAGCGTCACTCGGGCGCAGGCAGAACGCGGACGGGAGGCGGTTCGGGGACGCTCTCGGCGACGCCCGATAGAGGAGCCAGCAGCGCGTACACCAAACAGCAGACCGCCAGCATCAACAGGCTCGTCACGAGATAGGTGGTGATCGGCGGATGCCGAGCCGTGCTCCAGCCGTCCGCATAGAACTTCCCCCCGCTGCGCCGGCGAATCTTCTGCTGCACGCCTCGCGTGAGGTCCGGCATCCCTTCGCTGTGTGACAGCGCGCCGCGAATGAGCTCGCGCACTGGGTCTTCGCTGGGCGCGGACTCTCCCTCGGGCGAGCTCACACGTGCTTGGGGGTCTGTGCTCTCGCTCATGCGATCCTCTCTCCCAGTTTGCGCTCAACGGCTGCCTTCAGCATGGAACGCGCGCGGTGCAGGCGGCTCTTCACCGTGCCGTCCGCCAGCCCGGTGATCTCCGAAAGATCTTCGTAGCTCAGATCCTCCACGTCGCGCAGCACCAGGATTTCGCGAAAATCCGGCTCGAGCTCGGCGATGCACAGCTGCACGATGCGCTCCATCTGGTAGCCCTCGACCAGGTGGTCCGGACGGGACACATCCGCCGAAGTGACACCGAGCGAGAGCTCGGAGCGATCGGCCGAAGGCTCGTACTCTTCCTGCGCGTCGCTCTTGCGACGACTGAGATACTTCAGCCGATTCTTGCACAGGTTGATGGCGACCCGGTAAATCCAGGTGCCAAGCTTGGAGTCGCCACGAAACGTGGCCACGGCCTTGAACACCTGCACGAAGACTTCTTGTGCCATGTCCTCGGCCTCGTCGCGGCGGCCGAGCATTCGCAGCACGAGCTTGTAGACTCGTCCCTGGTAGAGCTGCACGAGCTCGAGAAAGGCGCGCTCGTCGCGCCTTTGTAGCCGCTCGATGAAGCGCTGCTCACTCGCGTCCTCGGGTTCGACCACACTGCACCGTCGTTGAAAGCTACTGCCGCTCGCGAGCGGCTTGGCACCAGAGCACGCTGAAGATGCCGCGCGCCCGCGTCAGCAACGAAGGACGTTGATGCTGCCTGTTGCGTGCGACACCGCCCCGGTCGCGATGTTCCCGACGCGCGTTGCAGCGCGCCCGCAGACGCTTGCGGCGCATGTCGGAGCGAGTGGTCCCTCGCGAGCTGGTTCCGGCGCATGGATTCGAACCACGATTCAGGGATTCAAAGTCCCTTGTCCTGCCCTTAGACGACGCCGGAGAGGAGAGAGCGGCCCACTTTAGCAAAGCCCACGAAGTGTCAAATGCCACCCGAACGCCCGCGCTGCCGCCGAGCCCAGGGCCGACCCGCCGACCTAGGCGATTTGGATGGCGAGCATGTCTCTGCAAGTCAGCGCTGCGCGTGCTCGTGAACGTAGTCCACCACGAACTTCGCAGCATCCGGCGAAGTTTCCGGCAAGATGCCGTGCCCAAGATTGAAAATATGGCCGTCGCGCTTGGCTGCGCGATCGAGCACGTCTTGAACACGTGCAGCCAGGAGCTCACGCGGCGCCTGCAACAGGAGCGGGTCGAGATTGCCCTGCACTGCCACGCCGGCGCCTAGCCTGCGCATGGCTTCGTCGAGCGGCAGACGCCAGTCGACGCCAATCACCGTTCCGCCAGCCTCCCGCTGTAGCTCGAGCAACGTGGCGGTGTCCGTGCCGAAGTGCAGCACAGGCACGCCGGTGGACTGCAAGTCTTTCAAGATGTGGCTCACGTGGGGCTGGATGAACTGTACGTAGTCGAGGGGTGACAGCGCTCCCACCCAGGAGTCGAACAGCTGCACGGCCTGTGCTCCGGCCTTCACCTGAGCTCTCAAATAGAGGCGCACCACCTCCGACAGCTTGCCCATCAACGCCTGGAACACCTCGGGCTCGCCGTACATCATGCGCTTGGTGCGCGCGTACTGTGAGCTCTTGCCGCCTTCGATCAGGTAGCTTGCGAGGGTGAAAGGCGCACCCGCAAAGCCTATCAACGGCGTCTTGCCGTCGAGCTCATGCCGGATCAGGCGCAAGCTCTCGAGCACGTAACCCAGGCCTTCCTCAATCTCGAAGATACGCAGGCGGTCCACATCGGCGCGCGCGCGAATCGGGGCATGAATCACCGGTCCTTCACCCGCGGCGAACTCGAAGGGCGCTCCCATTGGCTCGAGCGGGAGCAAGATGTCGGCGAAGAGGATGGCTGCGTCGACGGCAAGCGCCTTCACGGGCTGCAGCGTGACCTCGAGCGCCAGCTCCGGCGTCTTGCAGATTTCGAGCAGCGTGCGCTGAGCTCGAATCGCGCGATACTCCGCCATATAGCGGCCCGCTTGACGCATGAACCAGACAGGCGTCGTGTCCACCGGCTCGCGCCGACACGCACGCAGAAAGCGATCCCACATCAGGCGACTCTAGTACCGCAGCGCCGCTCAGTGGCGCTATTTGTTGGGCGAGAGCGCGCAGGCGAACGAACGCCGCCTTCCCGCGGCCCGGTACTAGTAAGGCTTGGAGACCGCAGCTGGCATCGTCTCGCCGGGCAAAGCGCCAGCGCCCGATACGGTGTGGGGTGCCAGCTCGCCCTTCTTCGCGCGTGCGTCCATCTCGTACTTGGAGGGGCACTTCGCCATGATGTGTGTGGCTTCGAACTGACCGGCTGCGTTGAGCGTACCTTCGGCCGTCACTGCCACGTCCATCCCGGGCACGTCACGGAAGGTGTCGGGAACGATGCACTGGGCGTAGCGCACGTCCAGATTGGCGCCTTTTTTCTCCATGCTGAAGCGGTACTCGCAGGGCTGGTCGCGTCGCTTGAGCGTTCCCTTCACGAGCGTGCCGTCGACGCGCACGTTACGACCCGTGAGCTTGTCCTTTTCCTGAACGAGCTGGTCGACGCCACGCGAGTAGACGGCTGCATCTTCGAAGCTCGTGAGCACCAACGAAAGGATGCCTCCACCCATGGCGAGCAGAGCGATCAGCAAGCCGAGGTTGCGCTTGGGTCGTTGCTCGGGAGCCGCAATCGGACTCACGACTGGAGCCGTCGCCGGAGCAGCTGCTTCGGAGTCGGCTACCGCCTGCAAAAGCTCGTCATCGACTCGGCTCATCGTGTCCGAAGACTAATCTCGAGCCGTGGGTCAGTCCACTCGGCCTCAGGATCCAGGCCCCGGACGTCGCGAGCGACCGAATCGTGCTCCGAGAGCAGCGAAGCTCGCGCCGCCGCCAAGCAGCGCGCTGGCCGCTGCGGCTGCAACGTTCCAGGCTTGCAGCGCGCCTCCCAGCGCCGCCAGACCCAACGTCAGCACGCCCCCAACCGCTCCCGCCAGTGCGGCCGAGCCGAGGCTCGCGCGCCCGCCAAACCGTCCCACGACCGCTCCGGCCCCCCAGGAAGCCAAACCAAAAGCTGCCATCAGCGGCAACGCCGCGAGGAAGGCCGACTGGGCTGCCGAAGCATCGAAACGCACCGCCAGGCGGGTACCCAGCCAGAGTCCCAGCACCGATAGCGGGAGAAAGCTCACGAGGGCAAACAGGCCCCCGACGCAGACCCAGTAGACAACCGGGCGCTCAGCAGCCTCGGCGTCCTCGCTGGCCGTGGTCTGCAGGACCGGCAATCGGCGCACCACGCTCGAAGCTTGGCAAGCAGCGCCGCGCTCCGCAACCGGCCGGCCCGCGCGGCCGATACCTCAGATATGTGGCAGCCCCTCTCGCTCGCGCTTCATCTGAGCATCGCCTCGGCGAGCGCCCCCGCGACTCACACGCCCGCCGGCAGGACGAGTGAACCACTGGCGTCGGCCGCATTCCTTGCACCGCCGGGCGTGCTCTCTGAGCGCTTGCCGCCGCCGCGCGGCGAAGCGCCCGAGCTCGCAGCGCGACAGTACGAGCTCGCGGCGCGCCTGGAGGCCGCGCGCGCGGAGTGCAGCGTCAACGACGCCCAGTGCGGAGGTCTGGTCGACGGAGCGGGAGCCGGCATTGTCGGTCTTTACCGGCCCACAGCGTTCTTCGCCGTGGGGTTGAGCCTGCACGCGAGCTCGCTGTGGGGAGCTTCCGCTGGCTCCGCGGCGTCGCGCAGCGCGCGCGCCTGGTATGGCGGTGTGACCGGCCGTGTTTATCCGTTGGAGCCGGGAGCGTGCGAGCCTTATGTGGAGCTCTCCCTTGGCGCCGGAAAGCTGCAAGCGGACACACGCTCGCGGCATGAACGCGTCAGCGAGAAGACGAGCTGGGCACCAGCTGCTCGCGTCGCTGGTGGGCTCGACTTCAGCGTCGGAGGCGAGCTTTGGCTCGGCCCCGTCCTGTCCTGGTCCCGCTATGCGCCGAGCGGCGTCGAGCGCTGCGCTCCGACCTGCGGCTGGATCTCGGCGCGAAAGAGCGAAATCCCCTTCGGGGCCCTCAGCCTCGGCGTGCAAGTGAGGCTGGCGCTCGGTGAGGCGCTCTGAGCGCGTGGTATCATCCCCGTCCGCTCGTCATCATGCACAACCTCGATCTGCTCCAGCTCGACCGCGCGCTTTCGCAATTCGCGGCGCAGCATGTTCGCTTTTTGCGCGCGCTGGAGGGCTCCGACGCCGTGGAGCACGTGTTCGAGGTGTTGCCAGCCGGCCTCGACTGGGAGCTCTACCGCAGCCTGCAAGAGCAAACCGAGCGCGATCCTCTGGCGGCCTCGCGGGCGCGCTGGCTTGGTTTTTTGCTGGTGGAGCACGCCTGCATCGAAGCTCGGCGAAGCTTGGCGCAGGCGGTGCACCGCGAGCTCAAAGCGCTGGACAAGCCGGAGCGCGGCACTTTCACCTTCGCGCAGCTGCGGCGGCTTGCGCTCGAAGACGTCTTGCGACGCTCGGCCTGGCTCGGCGCGCTGGAGGGGCCAGCAGAGCGCGTGGCGGCCGCGCGAGTGGCGCTCGAGGAGCGACGCGCCGAGTGCGGCGCTCGGCTCCGCGATGCCACGCTCGCCGCCGATTCCGACCCTCGACTGCTGCAGGGCGTTGAGACGTTTCTCGCCGCTACTGACGACGCTTACCGCGAGCTGGGCGTCAGCTCGTTCGCGAAGTTGCTCGACATCGGGCTCGGTCAGGACGTGCTCGGCGCGTGGCCGACGCGCGTGCTGCCACGCTCCATCGCCGAGTGGTTCCGCGAAGCGGGTTGGCTTTCGGGCATCGAGCCGACGATTGACCGATTTCCTCAGAGGCTAGGGGCGTCGAGCTGGCTGCGCGCGCTCGACGCCTTTGGCAGGGCCGTGCACGACGCCGGAAGCGGTAAAAGGCAGCCCTTCGTGCTTGCGCGTGAGCCCGTGAGCCAGCGCCGCGCGACGTACGGCGCCTTGGTCGCGCTGCTCCCGTTCGAGGCGCCGTTCGCCGAGCGACGCCTCGATGTCTCACGCGTGCACCGGGCGGACTACCTGCGTGCGCTCGGACGCGTCGTGTTGGTGGGCGCGCGGCAAAGCGCGCTGCGCGCGCGTCTTCGTCAGGCGCTCGTGCATGGCAGCGCGAGCTATCGCGAAACCTTCGAGCACGCGCTGCCGCGCGCCCTGGGCTTCGAGCTGCCGCGCTCGGCTGCGGGGGCCTGGTTCGCGAGTGAAGCCGGGGCCACCGATTTTGGCGGTTTGCTGCTCGCGGCTGCGCGTCACGAGCAGCTCATGCAGCGTCATGACGAGGACTGGTTCCGCAACCCGCGGGCTGTCGAAGAGCTGCGCGAGGAGCTGGAGATGCCGCCCACGGCCGTCGCCGCGGAGGGCGCCTTCGAGGCGGGACTACGAGCGCTCAGCCACCGGCTGATCACGCACTTGTGAGCGCCAGGCGCTTCAAAACGTGTCGCCGGGCGTTGGCGTCAGTCCGGTAGCTTCGAGATGATACGTGAAGCCGAAAACCACCGTGGTGGCGGTGTCGCCGCTGACGACACGGCGTACACCGACATCAGCCACGAACGCACGATCGACGTAGCCCACGCCAAACCCAAGGCCGTGGCTCTCCGCTCCGCGATCCAGGCGATAGCCCCCGCGCACCGCGAAGCTGCCCCCGAATAGCGCTTCGACACCCAGCATCGCTCGCAGGCGCGTCTCTTCCCAGGTCGTGAAGTCGGCGACCACATCGGCTTCGACCGCAAACTGCGTCGTGCCATAGCCCACCCCACCACCGAACGTCGTGGGCAGGAAGCCGTGCCCCGGATTGGTCAAGTTGGTCCCCACCACGGACAGCGCGAGCTCGGGCGTCGGCTTGAAGGTGGCGCCTGCATCGAACGAAAACCCATTGATGATCTGCTGATCTTGCAGACCGCCCGAGGCAACGCTCGGACCCAACGGCCCGAGCCCGTTCTGCTTCAGCATCTCGTAGCGGCCGCCCAGCCCCACGAAGAGCTGCGGAGTGAAGGGGAAAGCCAGAGCGAAACGTACGTCGGTCCACTTGCGGTCGATGCCGTCGGAGTCCTGGATGTTGTAGGTGGCGCCCGCAGCACCGGCGAGCCCCGAGCTGGACATGATGGAGTCGCTCGCCGCTATGCCGTAACTCTGCCGCTTGGCCTCCGGCCAGAGCTGAACGAAACCACCCAGGTGATAGAGCTGCCCGATGGCAATGTTCGCGGGGTTGACAAACAGGGCGCCGACGGAGCTCGAGAGCGCACGTTGAGCTCCGCCGGTGGCCGCATGACGGGCGGTCTCGATCTCCGAGTAGTTGTAGCCGATGGTAGGATCGAGCTCGCTCGGTTCGGCCTTCACGCCAGAAGCGAGCGACCCGAAGAACGCGAAGCTCGCCAGCAAGCGGACGCCGCCTCGCAAGACGAGGATCCTTCGTGCGCGGCTCGAACCGCGCGCGCATGAGGGACAAACAGTTTGTGTCACAAGCAATTGAAATTTGCTGTAACCCAAAAAAAGTGGGCGGCCAAATTTCCTACCGCGGTCGTTGCGCTTTCAAAGTCAAGGAGCGACGACACTTGGAGACAGCGTTTGCCCAGCAGCGCTCTCCACGGCGGCCGCTGCGCGCGAAACTTTTCATCACAATCCCCGTGATGTTTCCAGACGTCATCTGGTGCGAATAGCTGTCACCGACAAATGACTCACGCGAATACAACGCGAGGTTGTACGTGCATGTCAGCGCATGGCGAGACACTCGAGTTGGCCGTTCGGTCAGCGGCAAATTCGCCTTCGCCTCTTGACTCACAAACCGTCGCTGTTGATGCGTCAGAAAATTGGAAGCGCGCGGGCGCCGAACAGAATCCGCTTCGACATTGATAAGTTACTGAGCACCGCGTGTGGCTCCATCTCGCAAACGCGAGAGCTCAAACGATCGCTCTCGCACAATCCGGCGTCATTTGCAGGGCCGCTGGGTGTCGTGAATCTTTTCGTTGAACTTCGCGCACGGGCGATGCTAGCTCCCCGCTCGCTGTGCAGGTCACACCCCTCGCGGGTCTGACCGCCCGGCCGTCGAGAAACGAAAAGGGTCGATGAGTAGGTCATCTTCAGAGCTTTCAAAGCAGAGTCCCCCGCACCGTTAGCCGGAGCGAGGGATGCGGCAGCCGTGACCTGCCAAGCATTCCGACAATACGGATTCAATGTGAGGCGCCGGTCCCACTCGGTCGGCGCCGAGACTAACGCTTGACCCCACCTACGTTTTCCACAGGGTTGTGGACAACGTGGGGATTTTCTCCGTGAGAGCTCTGTGATCAGCGATACTTACGAGCTACCCTCTTCAGGTCTCTCAGTGAACACTCGAGCCGAGCGGCTTTGGAACGACGCTGTGGATGAAACCCGCCGGCGTTCCCCTGCCTCCTTCGAGCAGTGGTTTTCGAGCGTCCAGTTCGATGGCCTGGAGCGCTGCGTGTTGTCCCTGACGGCCCGCGACGAGTGGGTGCGTGACTGGGTCGTGGCGCATTTTCTGCCGGACCTTTTGGCCAACCTGGAGATTCGCCTCGGCGAAGAGGCCTCGGGCGGCCTACGCGTGAAGTGGCGCATCCAGGCCACGCTCGAGAAGCCCGTCTGTGAAGGGCGTACCAGCGCGCGGGCGCGGACGAGCGAGCCGCCTCCGCCCTCCCGCCGAACCGAGCGGCCTCAAGCCGTATCGGGCTATTCACGCGCGGTGCTGACGGGCGCGCTCAACCCGAAGCACACCTTTCCAAACTTCGTCGTGGGCCCCTCGAACGCGCTCGCGTATGCCGCCGCCTTCGCCTCGGCTGGTGGCGGCGGTCCGCGCTACAATCCGCTGTTCATCGCCGGCGGCACCGGGCTTGGCAAGACCCACTTGATGCACGCCATCGCACACAAGGTGCTCGAAGAGCGGCCGCACGCGCGCGTCGTCTACGTGTCGGCGGAGCGTTTCACCAACGAGTTCATCGAGGCGCTGCAGCATCATCGGATGGATGAGTTCCGCTCCCGCTACCGGAGCGAGTGCGACCTGCTGCTGGTCGACGACATCCAATTTCTCGCGGGACGCGAACAGACGCAGGAAGAGTTCTTCCACACCTTCAACGCGCTGCGCGACGCTGACCGCCCGATAGTCGTCACCAGCGACAAATACCCGCAGCAGCTTCAGCGCATGCCGGAGCGGCTGGTCTCGCGCTTCACGTCCGGGCTAGTGGCGGACATTCAGGTGCCGCAACTCGAGACGCGCGTCGCCATCGTGAAGAAGAAGGCGCAGCTCGAGGGCATCGAGATCTCCGACGAGGTCGCGGTGTTGCTTGCCCAGAACGTGCAGAGCAACATCCGCGAGCTAGAGGGCGCGCTGATCCGCCTGGCCGCCAAGTCGTCGCTCACGGGGCGACCCGTCGACGAAGAGTTCGCAGAGAGCGAGCTCGCCGTGGTGAATCCCCGGCGCCCCGACGTGGTGAGCGTCGAGGACATCCAGCGCGCGGTGTGCAGCCACTTCCGCATGTCGAACTCGGAGCTCTTGAGCAAGGACCGCCACAAGAGCGTCGCCTTCGCGCGTCAGGTCGCGATGTATCTCTGCCGGCAGCGCCTGAAGTGCAGCTTCCCGGAGCTCGGGCGCGCTTTCGGCAATCGCGACCACACCACGGTGATGAGCGCGGTGCGGCGCGTGGAAGCCCTGAGGCAGCGCGACCCGCAAGTGAACGCGCACCTCGAGGCCATCGAGCAGCGCCTGGCTTCGTCGGAGGACTGAGCCCCTCAGGTCGGAGCGACCGTCGTCGTTTCAGGAACGGGGCCGACGACCTGCGAAAGCTGCACCTCGACCGATTTGCTACTCGGCGCATCGAGCCACACGCTGATGGTGGTCTCGTTCCCGGGAAACACGGTGTCTACACGCACGACTCGACCCGTGGTGCCGTCGGACAGCACCACGCGTCGGCGTTCGGTCATGAAACGGTGAATGTGGCGCAAGGTCGTCACGGCCTGCCAGCTTACACCTCCGCGCCCGCGCGGCCACGCCATTCCTCCAGAGCGGCGCCGGGCGAGGAGATCGAGACGCGTCGACACAGAGCTGCGTCGCCGCTCAGCGGTATGCAACCGTGAGCGGGGGCAATCCCGAGCGGGTGTCGACCGGCACCTCGTCCAGCAGCTCGGGCCCTGCGGCGGTAATTCGCAGGCGCTGCAGCACGTCGCGATCGGCGTCGGCCATCACGCAGGTCGTGGTGCAGCCCGGCGCACACGCGACGCCGCTATACACGATGCCTTTGCCCACGCCCTTCGTGTCTGGCCCCGCCTCGAGCAAGGTCACGACCTGCTCGCTTCGCAGGTCGAGCGCCAGGAGCCGGTTGTGGGTGGTGCCCCCAAGTGGCGTCTGGGTCCGAAAAAGCAGCGTGTGCTGGTCGGCGAAGGTGACGTTGCTCTTGATGGGCTCGCCCGCCAGCGCCTCCGCCGCAAAAGCCTTCTCGATCCGGATCCCGGCAGGCTCGATCGCCACCAGGAGGAGCGCGCTCTCGGCGATGTTTTCCGAGCTCCCGTCGAAGCGCACACGTCCCGTGCAAGCGATGGCAGCGGTGTCCCCATCCGGCGCGAGCGCCACCTGGCCGCACGCTTTGTAATCCTCTAGAGTCGTTTGCCACACGACCTTGCGCTCCTCGATGGAGACGCCAGCGTACATCGCGGCACCCGTCGTGCTGAAGTCCGCTGCGTACCGATCGAGCGTGACGATGACCTCCGCGCCATGCCGAAGCAGACTCGAGGGACGCGGGGGCAGCTCGCCGTAGAAGGGCAGCGGAATGCTGTCCACGATCTCGGGCTCCAGCGTATCGATGACGAGCAGATCGTTGCCGGTGTCGTGAACTTGCGCGCCAGGCGTCGCGTTGATGCCGGAGCGGGAAACGAAGGCGAGTCGCTCGTCGACCTCGACGTAGTCGAGCGGGTTGGACTCGAAGCCCGTGCCCAGGGCAAGCTGCCCGGAGACCTCGGCCGTTGCCGGATCGACCCACGTGACGACGTTGGTGCCGAAGCGATCGAGCAGCACCACTCGGCCTGACGGCGCGGGCTCACTCGGGACGACCACGTCACCACCCAGGGCGAACGTCAGGCCGTCCGTTATCGAGGACGCCGTGGAAATGAACGCCTCCGAGAGGGTGTTCC
>DASQDA010001080.1:0-10076 GCA_035634435.1 Polyangiaceae bacterium | reverse complement strand
TTCTACTTGCTGGTGAACTTCCTAGTTCTGGTGGTGGTGTCACTCTTGGCTGGCACGCTCGCCGAGCGCTTGCGCTGGACGGGTGGCGAGCTGGTGCTGGCTACCGAGCGCGCGGACAAGGCCGAGAGCATGGCTGCGCTGGGGCGGCTCGCCGCCGGCCTCGCGCACGAGATACGCAATCCGCTCGGCTCGATTGCCGGTTCCATTCAGCTCCTGCGCACGGCCGAGGGGCTCGGCGACGAAGACCGACGCTTGTGTGACATCGTGCAGCGCGAAGCCAATCGGTTGAACGATCTGGTGACCGACATGATGGATCTCAGCAAGCCCCGCAAGCCCACGTTGGCGCCGGTGGACGTCGCGGCCCTGGCGCGAGAAGTGGTTGAGCTGGCGGCAAAGTCGGGCAGGTCCGCCTCCGATGTGCACGTTACGTACGAGGGGCTCGATTCGGCCACGCTGCAAGGTGATGGAGCCCAGCTGAAACAGCTGGTCTGGAACCTGGTGCGGAACGCCGTGCAAGCCAGCTCTGCGGGTGAGGTGGTGCGAGTGGAGGTGGTGTGCGGCTCCCACGGGAGCCTCGAGCTGCGCGTCGTGGATCGCGGAGTGGGTATTGACGTCCTCGGTCAGCGGCGGCTGTTCGATGCGTTTTTCACGACCCGCTCGCAAGGTACGGGGGTCGGCCTGGCGGTCGTCAAGCGCATCGCTGACGAGCATGGCTTTGCGATCACGGTGGAAAGCGGTGAGGGACGTGGAGCCGTGTTTTGCGTAGAGCTTGGCCGGAGAGGAGAGACACCCGGACGGGCCGGTGTGGCCCGCAGTTAACAGCCCCGTGGCTCCAGGAGGTCTGTTCCGCCGGGGGCAGGGCTGCCAAAGCGGCTGCTCTGCGGCTTTTCGAAGGTTTTTTGGCGCGGCGGGAAGCTTTGGCACCGCCCTTGCGTACATCTGAGTGGACTCCAAAGCTGGAAGGTCACCATGAAGCTCCGCCGTACATTTCCCACTGCTGTTGTGTTGATCGCGCTCGTGCTGGCTGCGCCGGGAGCTCTCGCTGCCGATGCGCAGGGCTTCGTCAAAGCCAAGCAGACGGAGCTGACCCAGCTGGTGAAGACGTCGAAAACGGCCGCCCAAGACAAGAAGGTGGAGCAGGCCTTCGACCAGGTGCTCGACTACGATAGCCTTGCCCAGGAATCGCTCCGCGAGTTCTGGAAGGACCTGAAGCCCGAAGAGCAGAAGGCCTTCCAGGAGACATTGACGAAGCTGGTTCGGGGCGCCTACCGCAAGAGCCTGAAGAAAATCGGCGACTACAACGTCGAATACAAGGGCGCCGCCCCGGCCCAGGCCGGCCAGGTAGTGCGCACCGTTGCCAAGAGCCGGAGTGACGCCCGCGAAGAGCCCGTCAGCGTGGACTACGTCGTTCGCGAGCAGGCTGGTAGCTGGCGCATCGTCGACATCGTCACGGAAGGTTCGAGCTTGGTTGGAAACTATCGAAGCCAGTTCCGCCGCATCATCAAACAGAAGAACGGCATCAAGGACGGCTTCCCCGAGCTGCTCAAGCGGATGAAGACCCGACTCGAAAAGGGTGAGGCGTAGGACGTCCGCGTCGCTGGGGAGGGGGTGGCTTCGGGTCAGAACCGAAGCGGACTTGGCCGCTCTGCTCGTGGCCCTGTTACGATCGTGACCCGTGTCACCGGCATCAAGTCCTAGTGCGCCGCCCGCTGCTGCCGACAGCGAGGGGGACCACGACGCTGGCGTTTTCCTGGCGGCGGAAGGCACGCGCGGCGACGAGGCCGTCCTGCTGCAGGACCAGCGCGTACCGCTGCGGCTGACCGCGGCGCACGGCGCGCTCGGATTGGAGCTGTACGGTGCGGTGGACATCGGTCCGCTACAGGTGCTCGCGCTTTCGTTGACCTTGCCAGGGCTGCGCTTCCCCATCGATCTGTCGGGTGGAGTGCCGAAGTTTCGCCACCGCAGGGGCATGCTGCAGCACCTCAACCTCCAAACGGAGCTCGGCGCTCTGGAGGGTTGGCTAGCTCCGAAGCTGCAAGGTCCGCTGGGAGCGCTTCTCCGGCCGCCGACCGTCTGGTGCCTGCCGGGCGGCGAGGGGCTCGGCATCGGGCTGGTCAGCTCCGAGGCTGCCGTGGCTTTCGATCTGCTCTGGGCGCCGGACGCGGGCGATGCGAGGCTGGTGGTTGCCAATGCGCGCGGCGCCGGGCTGGCGGCCCCCCCCCTTGCCCTCGCCCTGCGTGCTCTCGATGCGCTGGCCGGCGCAGGGCTCACGCGCAGGGGGCGCGTGGTGCGCTTCGCGGACGTGGGCTGTCGCGTGGGCCGACTGTTGCTCCCGGCGGTCGGGGCCCGGGCGCCGTCCTGCGCCGACTTGCGGTTCGAATCGCGACTCAGCAGCAGTGAGGGTCGTGTGCGCTGCACGCTCGACGCTGCAGTTCCGGTGCCCGAGTACTCCGATTTGGCCGCCCGGGCACTGGAGCTCGCCCAGCTCGTTCACGCCGCCGATGACGCGCTTGCCGCCGGTGACGTCGATCTGGCGCGCACCGAATATCTGCTCGGGCTGGAGCAGGCGCCGCGGCACCCCGACATCGTGCGGCTGGTGGCGGAGATTGACGTGCGGGTGAGGGGGCGTGTGGAGGCGGCGCTCGGGTTCCTGGTGGAGAGTCTGCCCGTGACGAATGCCGGCTTGCTCGGCGCGGAGCTCTTGGCGCGCACGCTCGACTATGAAGGCGCGCGTCAGGCGGTGGCTCAGAGCGTCCGTCAGGAGCCGTTTGCGCCGGTCGCTGCACTGCAATGGCTGCGCTTGGCAGAGCTCGATGCGGAGGCCCCGAGCCGCGCTCTCGCGCTAGATAGGGCCGTCGCCGCTGCGCCTGGCCTGGCGCTCCCGCGCTGGGCTCGCTTTGAAGCGCGTCTGCAGCGAGGCGATCTGCAGGGGGCGCTCGCCGACGCCGAGCACCTCGAGCTGGCGGCCAGTGGCTCGCAGGCGCGGCACGCGATCTGCGCGCGCGCTGGGCGCCAAGTGCTTTCGATGGGCTACGTTCGGCAGGCCGGCAAGCTATTCGAGCGCGCGCTGCGTTATCGACCCGACGACGCTGCTGCCACCGCCGGATTGGCGCGGGCGCTCAGTGAGGTCGGGCAGACGAGCCGCGCGCTCGTCTTGCTCGAACGCGCAGTGGAGCTCACCGAGGCAGCGGGACGCCCCGATCCGGATGCGCTCATCGACCTAGCGAAGATTGTCGCGAGCTCGCTCAAGGACTTGCCGCAGGCCGTCGCCAGGGTGCGCCAGGTGTCCGCCGACTCGGAGCGCCTGGTGGAAGCGCGTTTTCTCGAGGGCCTGTGGCGAGCGCGTCTGGGAGACAGGGCAGGTGCGGCGCTCGCCTATGGACGAATGCGCGAGGCAATCGAGCTATCGGCGAAGGCGCAGCCAAGCTGGACGGCGTGGCTGCTCGAAGCGTCTCAAACCGCGATCGGCGTCGACGCCGATCCGACCGCGGCCGAACGCCACCTCAGTGTTGCCCTTCGACTGTCGCCTCACGACCCAGCGCTTGCCGAGCGCTACCGGGAGGCTGCCGCGCAAGTTGCCGAACGCCTACGAGCAGGGCGTGACGCCGCGCTCGTGAGCCCGTCAGAGCGCCGAAGCTGACGGCGCAGCGCTCGCGTTCGCAGCGAATACCTTCACGCCGAAGCCGCCGACCGCCCACAGACGTTCCTTCGCAGGCTCCCATTCGAGGCGCGCGACGCGAGCCCAATCCGCCGAATCTTCGTCCTCGCCGCCGGCGCCCTGGATCAGTGCGAGCGTCTCCATCGAGGCTCCCTGAGCGTCGATACGAAGCAAGAAGCTGCAGTCGTGCGCTTCGTCGTAGAGAGCGGCAAAGGTGCACCCGGCCTGCGCCGCGGCGCAGGCGGCGATGGCCGTGACGCCGCGCGTGCCGACAACGCTCTGGAAGCTCCGGCCGCCGTCCGGCGACACCGCCACCCCGAGCTCTGGCTCCGCCAGCGCCACGATCTCGCCGCGAGCACTGACGGCAACGGTTGCGGTCAGCAGCCAGGGCTTCACGACCTCCGGCAATGCAAGCTGAACGAAGCTACCGCCGCCATCGTCGCTGCGTAATAGCCAGCCCTCGTGCGTCAGCGCAATCGCCGGCGCGCCGCTGGGGGCGAGCGCCGCCACCTTGTGCTCACTGACCGCGCGAAAGGTGCTTCCGTCGTCGTCACTGCGCAGCAGCTGCCCGCGCGAGGTGCGCACGAGCAAGGCATGCGGAAACGACGTGCCCGGCTGGCAGAGCTCCACGACATCGCGCGGCGACGATGCAGGATCCAGCAGCTCGCGCAGACCGCGCAGCTCCTCGGCAGCCGGCGCCAGCCGCCCGCGGCGCATGAGCCGCCCGCTCAACGTGGAGCAAACGGCAAACTCCCAACCCTTGCCGACCAGCGCCAAGCTGTGAATCGGCGCTGAGCCTGCATCGAGCCGTAACGGTGCGAGCTCGCCTGGAGCAAACCAGAGCAGATCACTGCTGCCAGCCACCAGAGTGCCGTCCGCCGCGGCGAGCGCTGAGCAAGCTTCCAGGGTCAGCGTTGGACACAGCTCGACCCAGGGACGCGCGCTGAGCACTGGGCGGGGCTCATCGGTGAAGGCCGCGGCGAAACGCAGCTCATCGGCAGCGGCGATGCCTTCGGCGTCGTCACCCAGGTCGAGGGGCGGTAGCTCGGCGCTGATCCAGCTCGAGCTGGTTTCCGTGGTCCCTTCGGCGTCGTCGCCAGGGTCGAGCTCGGTCGCTGGCTCGAGAGCGTCGTGACCCTCGATGTCGATGCCGGAAGCAAGGTCGTCGCCCTCGGCGCCGTCCTCGATGAACATCAGGTCGTCCGTGTCGCTGCCAACGTCGAGCTCCGTTGCTTCGGCGCCGTCGTCCGTAGGCGGCTCGTGCTTCCCACTCGCGACGTCGTCCTCATCGCTGGTGTCGAGCTCGCCGCGCCAGACTGGCTCGCCGCCCATTGCGTCTTCTTCGAGCTCTGGCAGGTCGTCGAGCAGAGTACCGAGCTCCGAGTCGTGCAGATCAGGCGTTTCGTCGTCGGGTTCGAGCGCCGGCAATTCGTCGGGGATGGACAGGTCGAGCGGACGCGGCATGGGGGTGAGCGTGCGAGCATAGCAGACAGCCGCGCGGCCCGACCGCGTGAGTGCGGACTGGCCAAGCAGACCAGCTGGTGCTCTGCTTCGACCGGAATGTCCCACACGCCACTCCTCGACGACGACCTGACGGTGCGACACGTCTACGTCCGGGCCCGCGATGCGGTCTACGTCAAAGGAATTCTGGAGGCCAGCGAGGGCGTCGGCGTTTTATTTGCAGAACGTGGGGGCGAGCTCGTTTTAGCCACGCCGCACTCGCGGGGGGATGAGCTCGACGAGCTCATTGCGGATCTCGTGCTGGAAATCGACGCCGTGGTGCTTCTCGGTTGACGCGGCTCGCCGCCTCGCATCGTGTCGTCTGCCATGACCGAGCCTCCGCAACGCCGGGCCGCGTCGACGCCCACCGCCGAGCGGACGCCCCTGCCGGCTGTCGTGCCGCTGCGCGGAGAGGCGCGCGTCGTCGAGGCCTGGCGCGAGTGGCTGCGGGCGTTGGCAACGGACGCCGAGGCGGCGCTGGCGGCAGCCATTGCCTATCGCGAGCTGGACGGGGACGCGCGCAACGACTGGCTGGCTGCACTGGAGCAGGACGTAGACGCCTTGTGCGTGCCGAAGTTCGCCGTCTATGCTCCCTTGCTTGCAGTAGAATCCGACCCCGACCGTCGTGCGCGCATCCATCGGGCCATCGGTCCCATGGACTCCGCCAGCCCGCGCTTGGGGGCCGAAGGGCTCTCCGGCGATGGCGGTGGCGGGTTGAAGGTGGCGGTGCTCGTCTCCCCGCTCTATCTCGATTTCGTGCAGGTGCTGGCGTGCGGCTACTACGCCGAGAAGGGCTTCGAGTGGGTTCGTCACGATCCCATCGTGGAGCGAGGACGGACACCTCGCGACGGCGACCGCATTGAGAACGTGGTCGTGGAGAGCACACCCTTGCGGCCCTTGATCGACGACCTGGCGCACGTCGTGCTGGCGCACAAGCGCAGCGGCCGCGAGTTGCCGGAAGCGTTGCGAGTGTTCGCGGATCTGTTTGCCCCGACCGCGAGCGGATCGACGCCGCCGCCCTCTTCGCCCTTACCGTGAAGCGCTACGGCACGTTGCTTTTGGTGGGCGCGCTGAGCGCCTGCGCAGCGAATCCGACGCCTACGCAGCTTGGCGTCGCTCATCGCGGGGAGGCGCTCGACTTTGGCTTTGGCGCGCTCGATGGCAGTGTCGTCACGGGAGAGAACACGCGAGGCCGCGTGACGGCGCTGCTGTTCGTCACCACGTACGATCTTCCTAGCCAGGTGGCGGCGCGGCGCCTGGGTGAGGTGGTCTCGAGGCACACGCCGCGCGTCAACGCGGTGGCCATCGTGCTCGAAGCGGCGGAGAACGCGCCGCTGGTAGACGTGTTTCGGAGCTCGCTGCGACTCCGTTATCCCGTGGCCATTGCAGACGTGGTCGAATTGCGCGGCTCGGCGGCGTTCAGCAACGTCGATCGAGTGCCGACCTTGGTGCTGCTCGATCGGCAAGGTCGAGAGGTGCGGCGCCACTTCGGCGGCTTCGATGCCCAAAACCTGCGCGCTTGGCTGCGGGAAGCGCAGCGCTGAAGGGCGACAGCTGGCCTGACCCGAACCGGGAGCCGCTCGTCAGTAGCTTGCGGCGGCCGCGCGACCGGGCGGTGGAAGCTCTGGTATGGGTAGTGGGTCCATGGTAGCTCGGCCGCCGTGACGTCACTCGTTGGCACACGTTTGGCTGCAGCTCTCGTCTTCGGTGCGACGCTGCTAGTTGCGCCGTCGCGAGCGCGCGCGGACGTCTCTTCGTGGATCTACACCGGCTTCGGGCCTGCGCTCCTGGACATCGGCCGCGAAGAGGAGCGCCAGCGCTGGACCTTGCAGATCGACACCGGCCTCGGCAGCTCGCCGGCACCGTTGGTGGTCGGCGGGCTTTTCCGCGTGCAGCCCTACTTCGGCGAGGGGGTCGATCTTGCGCTGCTCGCTCGCGTCGCCAGCGGCGGTTTCGTGCAGGGCGGATGGGGCCTGGCTCTCGACGCCGGAGGCTACCATCGCTTCTGGAACGGCGGCTCCACCGGTGGCATTGCCGCGCTCGCGCTCGGGGCGCCGTGGGGAGTCGTACTGAGCACGACTGCCAGCCTGGGGAGCCGCGATCAGCGCAGCGGCAGCGTCACCCTCGGTATCGATTTTGCGCGCCTGACCGTCTACCGGACCAGCGGAACGCAGTGGTTCATGAATCCCTTTGCCACCGACGCCAAGGGCCGCGGCCCGCGCTGAGACCGCTGCAGCGCGCGTCGTCGTTCAACGCGATGTAGGTGTCCACCGCACCGCACCCCCCCGGCACCCGGGGCCGCTGATAGTCATCGTTTCCGCGCACGCTCTGTAACGTCCACGCAGCGTCGCTTCAGGATATCGTGAGGAGCGCCGATGTCCCGGGACGACGGAACAAGACCCTGCGGAAGGGAGCAAAGAGTCACGCGCCATCCACCGCTCCGCGGCTGGCAAACGACGCGCAGGTCTCTGATCGAGCAAGCGGCGAGGCTTGATCCGGTAGCGGTAGCACGCGTCTGCGAGCTTTACTGGAATCCCGTGCATCACTTCATTCGCGGGCAGGGCGTGCCAGCGGATCTTGCGCGCGACATGACGCAGGGTTTCTTCGAAGGTCTGCTGACGCGCGAGGACCTGTCGAAAGTAGACCTTTCACGTGGCACTCGATTCCGCTCCTGGTTGCGCACGGCCGCGAGAAGCCATTTCCTGAACCAGTTGAAGCAGCTGCGCGCGGGCAAGCGTCTGCTGGATGAAGACGCGACCAGAGGACTGCGTGCAATGGCAGAAGCCACGCGCTCACCATCAGCCGAGCGCTGGCTCGATCAGCGTTGGGCTTGCCAGGTGATCGGCCGAGCCTGGCTCAAGCTCGCGGCCGAGTACGCGCGCACGGGCGACCTCGTCCTGTTCGAGCACTTGAAGAAGACCTTGTGTGGTGAGGACAGCGTGCTCTCCGACGAGGAGCTGTGCCGGAGCCTGGGCAGGTGCGACAGTTACGTGCGCGTGGCACGCCGGCGCATGAAGCAAGACGAGCTCCCGCGATGCCTGCGCGAGACGCTTGCCGACATGGGTATCGCGCCTGCCGCGATCGACGAGGAGCTTCGGGCGCTTCATGACGCGCTTGCCTGATACCAGCAACACAGGCGATGAAGCTCCGGGACTCAGCCCCGCGCGCCGGAGCGCCCTTCGCGCGCTCCTCTCGCCTGCGCTGCAGCGACCGCCAGACGCGCAACAGCCAGCGTGTGAGGTGCCCTTCGGTGACTACGTGCTCATTCGGGAGCTGGGGCGCGGTGGCTTCGGTGTCGTGTTCCTGGCACGTCACACGGGCATTCACCGGACCGTCGCGCTCAAGCTCATGCGTGATGGCGAGTTTGCGACGCCCGCGGACATGCAGCGCTTCGTGGAGGGAGCCGCCGCGGCCGCTGATCTCGAGCACCCCAACATCGTACCCGTGTTCCATGTCGGAGAACGCGAGGGGCGCCCCTTCTTCACGATGAAGTACGTGGAGGGCGGCAGCCTGGCAGACCTGCTGCAACAGCGCCGCCCGACCGAGCCTGAGGCGGCGCGCTGGGTCGCCAAGATCGCTCGTGCCATCCAGCATGCCCACGAACGCGGGATTCTGCACCGCGACCTCAAGCCGGCCAACATTCTGATCGACGCTACCGATGAGCCCTACGTTGCCGACTTCGGCCTCGCCAAGCGCCTGGGCGAGGTGAGCCGCAGCGAGACGAGCCGAGGTGCGGGGGCACCTTATTACATGGCTCCGGAGCAGCTTTCCGGTGACTCGCGCAAGCTGACCACCGCCGCGGACATCTACGGACTGGGAGTCATTTTCTACGAGCTGCTCACGGGCGAGGTGCCCTATCAGGGGCTCGAAGTCACTGAATGGAGACAGGAGCTGGCGCACGGCGACGCTGTGTGTCCGCCGCGGGAGGTGAACCGACACGTCAACCCCGAGCTCGAGAGCATCTGCCTGAAGTGCCTCGAAAAGCGGCCGGAGCTCCGCTACCGCTCGGCTGCGGCTCTGGCCGACGATCTCGAGCTAGTGCTGGACGGCTTCCAGCCGAGCGTGGCTATCGGGGTCCGCTCTCCCTCGCGCCTGCTGCGCTGGATGCGCCGGCGTCCGCTGAGGTCCATCGCTGCGCTGGGCGTCGTGCTCTTCGCGTTGCTTGGCGTTCTCGCTGCCTATACGCTGTGGCGCGCGGACGCGGAGCAGCGACGCGCGGCGCTCGAGACCAATGCGTTCATCGCCAGCAGTCAGGCCGGGGCGATGCTGCTGCATTTTCGCGAGCTCGCGGACCGGGTGGAGGTCGTCGCCCGGCATCCCAGCCTTCGAACGCTGCTAGCGAGCGGCTCACCCTCGGACACGTTACCGTTCGACCATCTGGCGCGCGCTTTTGGGACGCTGGCTCTGCTCAGGTCCGATGGTGAGCTGATCGTGCAGTATCCGAGGAGACGATTCCTCGGCCAGCGCTATCGGTTCCGCAGCTATTTCGAGGGGGCACGCGTGCTCGCGGAGCGCGGCTTGCCCGGCGCTTATGTCTCGCGTGCATACCGGGGGGAGCACAACGACAGGCTGCAGTTTGCGTTTTCCGCGCCGGTGTTCGCCGAGCGAGGCGCCTGGGCGGGCGTGGTTGTGGCCGTGCTCGAAGCAGATTCGGCTTTCGGCCAGCTACGCCTGCAGGACTCGGCCGAGAGCGGCCGCATCGTCGCGCTGCTCGGCCCACGGGACAGGGAACGAGCGACTTCGGACGCGCCGCGACCTTCAGGATACTTTTTCTTGGTTCACCCCGAGCTCGGACGAGGTCGAGAAGTGGCACTCGCGGAGCCGGAAGCAGGCGCTCTGCAGCGAGCGTTCGAGCTACCAGACGGTCCCGGCTCTCAATTCGTCCAGCGCTGGGTACGTCCGCTGAGCGTTCCCGACT
>DASQDA010001079.1:0-5051 GCA_035634435.1 Polyangiaceae bacterium | reverse complement strand
GGCAGCCACTCCTGGCGCGCCGCGATCGCGAAGAGGCTCTGGCGGTGCTGGAGGCGATCGGCGCGCGCTTGCCGCGTGACCTGCGCGAGGTCTACTGGAACGATCCGCGGCGCGCTCAGCTGCGGGCGGCGGTGCCGAGCGCGGTGGGCACCGCAGCCACCGAGTTTCTGCCGTTCAATTCGGGCGCCCGCACCATGCCTGGTTCGCGCTCGCCCGGCGCGAGGAACACCAGCATTTCACAGGTCTCCAATACACCCCTGGAACAACGTCTGGCGCGCCTGCTCGAGGTAAACGCCGAGCTCGTCGGCGAGCACGACGTCGAGCGACTGACGGGTCGCATCACCGATTACGCGGTCGAGCTGGCGCGGGCCGAGCGCGGGTTCGTGCTGCTGCGAGACGACGCGGGCACGCTCACCATCCACACCTCGCGTTCGCGCGGCGCCGACACGCAGAACGAAGATTTCTCCCGGTCCATCGCCGAGACCGTCATGAGCACGCGTGAGCCTCTCGTCGCTCTCAACGCGCAGAGTGACTCGCGCATGAAAAGCTACGCCTCCGTGCACCAGATGTTGCTCGAGTCGGTCGCCTGTGTGCCCGTGCTGGCGCCTTCGGGTCGGGCCATCGGCGCGCTCTACGTCGAGACGCGCGTGCATCCGGGCGCCCACTTCGAGCGCGAGCTGCCGACGCTACAGGCGTTCGCGGACCAGGTGGCGATTGCGCTGGAGAACGCCCGCCTCATCACCGAGAATCGCCGTCGCGCGGACGAGCTGGCGGCGGCGAACGCAAGCCTCGAAGAAGCCCAGCAGCGGCTCCGCGAGTTGCTGGGCGATCGCACCGAACAGCTCAAACGGGCGCGACGCCGGCTGCGCGATGCGCGCGATACGCTGTACGGCCATTTCGGCTACCACGGTTTGGTCGGCACGAGCGCGGCGATGCGCCGGGTCTATGCGCTCATCGAGCGCGTCAAGGACACGGAAGTGCCGGTGCTCATCACCGGCGAGAGCGGAACCGGCAAAGAGGTGGTGGCACGTGCCATTCACGCCACCTCCGCGCGCAGCAAGGCCAAGATGCTGGGCGTGAATTGCGGCGCAATCCCCGAGAACTTGCTCGAAAGCGAGCTCTTCGGTCACGTGCGCGGTGCCTTCACCGGGGCCGATCGTGAACGCAAGGGACTCTTTCGCGAGTGCGAGGGTGGGACCATCTTGCTCGACGAAATCGGCGAGACCCCGCCCAAGATGCAGGCGGGCCTCCTGCGGGTGCTGCAGGAACGCAAGGTGCGTCCGGTCGGCGGCTCCAGCGAAGAGGCCGTGGACGTGCGGATCATCGTCGCCACCAACCGCGAGCTCCAGAGCATGGTCCGCGATGGGAAATTTCGCGAGGATCTCTACTATCGGATTCACGTGGTGGAGGTGCGCTTGCCGTCGTTGCGCGAGCGCAGCGACGACATTCCCCAGCTCGTCGATCACTTCTTCGGATTGTTTGCTGCCCGCTACAAGCGGCCGAAGAAGGTGGTCTCTCGAGAGGCCCTGCGCGTGCTGTGTGAGCACGACTGGCCGGGCAACGTACGGCAGCTCGAGAACGTGCTGCTCAACGCCTGGGTCATGAGCGATGACGAGGAGCTGCTGCCCGAGGACTTCGATCTGCCCGCGCGGCGCTCCAGCGAGAAGCCAGCCCGCGCTGCCGTGGCCGCGCCGGCTCCGCCGCCGACGGTCGCCGCGGGACCGGCAGCCCCGAGCGCGGCTGTCCGCCGCCCGGGAAAGGGCACGACCTCGGAGCACCATCGAAGCGAGCGCGAGAAGATCCTCGACGCCCTCCGCTCCTGTAACTGGAATCGTGTGAAGGCCGCCGAGCTCAGCGGGATTCCCCGCCGCACGTTCTACCGCCGCTTGCGCGAGTACGGCATTCAGTAGCGCGCACGCGCCGCGCGTCGAGCAGCGCGCGAGTGCTCTTGGCTAGCCTCGCGTCGCTTGGGCCACGACGGCCGTGATGTTGTCCGCACCACCAGCCGCATTGGCGCAGTCGATGAGCTGCTGGGCTCGCGTCGCGCTCGACTCGCCTGTGTTGAGGATGGCCGCGATCTGTGCGTCGTCGATGTACTTGCACAGGCCGTCAGAACAGAGCAGCAGCACGTCTCCTGCTTGAAGGTCGACGCGGGTGATTTCGGGTTGGGGCAGCTCCTCACTCGCGCCCAGCGAGTTCCACAAGATATGGTGGAGGTGGGAGCCCGGATCGACCTCGTGCGCGGAAGCATCGGCCATGCGTTGGGCCATCGTGTGGTCGGTCGTCAGGCACTCGAGCTTGCCGCCGCGCTGCAGATAGCACCGCGTGTCGCCAACATGCGCGACATAGAGCATGGGCCACAGAACCAACGCGAGCGTCAGGGTCGTGCCCATGCGTGGAGTCCCGGTTTCCGCGCCCGCCGTCTTGACGCGTTCATCGCCGGCCACGAGCGCGTCCGACAGCTCGTCGCGCACACCCGGAAGCGACGGGCTATGAGCTTTGGGCGGAGTCGCGGAAATCGCGCCCCAGGGCATGCAGTTGAGCAGGTGGTTGACGACCGCGGTCACTGCCACACGGCTGGCGACGTCGCCCCCGCCCTGGCCGCCCATGCCGTCGGCCACGACCAAGAGCGTGCCCGCCGGCTCGCCCGCAAACCAGCCAGACGCGGCAGGACTCGCGGCGTGCACGATGATCGAGCGCTGCAACGTCGCGATCAGGTACGCGTCCTCGTTGGCTGCGCGCACCCGACCGACGTCCGTGGCGCCCGCAGCGTCGATGCGCACGGCCTCGGCGCCGCTGGGGGATAGCTCGATCGAAGTCGACCTTGCGCTGTGACTATGACTCTCGGATTGCACGCCTCCGCTTGAGGCAAAAACCGAGCCACTCCAGCTGAGATGTGCACGAGGAAGTGGCAACACCGACTGGCTAACATCCGCGCACGAATGCCCTTGGCATCGCCCGCCACGGCAGGCGCCGTTGCGGCGTGTTGCCCCGGTGTCCCGATTTGACTCCTCTCGGTAGCGCGCGCTGAACACCGCTGGCCGCCGCCCGCTGCACGGGTGCGTCACGCCGGTGCGCGGGTAACGCCGGTGTCTGCGCGCCGGCGCTAGACGCCGTTTAGTTAGGTGCGTGATTCTCGCGTTGAGGCGCTGTGCTTGACCGGGGGAGGCTCTGGCGAGCCCGAGCGTCGACATGGTAGTTTTCTCGGCCATGGTCGCTCCCGTGCTCCCCGTCGCTTACCTCCCGGGCGCGGCGGGTCGTGTGGCTCTGTGGAGGCGCATCGCCGAGCGTCTGGCGCGGCGGCGGCCCTCGTTTCTTTGTGAATACCCCGGCTTCGGAAATGTGCCGGCCGATCCCTCCCTGGCGTGCCTTTCAGATTTGCGCGCTCACCTGCTGCGCTCGCTGCCGGAGCGTTTCGACCTGGTTGCGATGTCGGCGGGAGGCTCCATTGCTCTCCGGCTAGCGCTCGATCATCCCGAACGGGTCCGTAAGCTCGTGCTGGTGGCCACGTCCAGCGGCGTCGATGTGCGCGCTTTGGGCGCTCTGGACTGGCGCGACACCTATCAGACGCTCCACCCGGATGCGCCGCCTTGGTTCGTGGAAGACGCTAGCGACGTGACCGCAGAGCTCCCGCGGCTGCAGGCGCCCACACTCCTGGTGTTTGGTGATGCCGATCTGATCGCGCCGGTCGCGGTCGGTGAGTTTCTCTTGCGCCGGCTGCCCAACGCTCGACTCGAGGTCATCCCGCGGGCCACGCACGACCTACAGAAAGAGTTCCCGGACCTGCTCGCCAGCTTGATCGAAGCCCACCTGCGCCGGGACGATCCGCCTGCTTCGTGAAGCGCCGAGGGTCCGCTGGCAGCGCGACCCACCCAAGGCGCGAGCCGAGCTCCTAGCCGATACCCAGTTGCTTTAGCTTCTTGTGCAGGCCTTCGCGGGTGAGACCGAGCGTGCGCGCGGCGGCGGTTTTATTGTTTTGATGCTCGCGCAGCGACTCGAGCAAGATCTGACGCTCGAGATGCTCGACCATGTCTTTCAAGTTCCCCTTGACGGTGCCGGCGTGCAGCAGAATGCCTTCAATCTGGCGCACGCGCGCGCTGATCAGCTCGGCTCCGATGCGCTCGCCCGCGTCGGCCTGAATGACCAACCGTTGCACTTCGTTCTCGAGCTCCCGCACGTTGCCAGGCCAGTCATAGGCGCCCAAAACGGCCAACGCCTCATCGCTGAAGCCGGTCATCGGCTTGCCAAAATCGTGACTGTAACGGACCAGGAAGTGTCGGGCGAGGAGCGGTACGTCATCACGCCGCTCGCGGAGCGGGGGAACCCGGACCGGGAAGACCTTGAGGCGATAGTAGAGATCTTCCCGGAAGCGGCCCTGCTTGACCTCGGTCTCGAGCTCCCGATTGGTGGCCGTGACCACGCGAACGTCGACGTAGCGTGTGGTGGGGGAACCAACGGGTCGCACTTCGCCCTCCTGCAGCACTCGCAGCAGCTTGGCTTGCAGTGACAAGGGCAGCTCGCCAATCTCATCGAGAAACAACGTGCCGCCGTCGGCGAGCTCGAAGAGCCCCTTCTTGTCCTCGGTGGCACCGGTGAACGCCCCGCGTTTGTGTCCGAAGAGCTCACTCTCCAGCAGATTCTCCGCGAACGCCGCGCAGTTCTGCGCGACGAACAGCTTGTCGCGCCGCTTGCTGCGGTAGTGCAGGGCGGAGGCGACCAGCTCTTTGCCCGTGCCGGTCTCCCCCTGGATCAACACGGTGACACGGGTGTCTACGACCTTTTCGAGCTGCCGGAAGAGGGCGTCCATCGCCCGGCTACTGCCGATGATGGGCACCTCTTCGCTGCGAGCGCGATCGCGGCTCCGCAGAAATGAGTTCTCCTTCTTCAGGTGCTGCTGCGCGAGCGACAGCTGTCCGATCAAGCGGGCGTGGGACACTGCGAGCGACGCGTTGCTGGCCAGCGCCGATAGCAGATCGGCGTCCGCCCCGCTGAAGAGCGCGGGGGCGCCGCGGCTGTCCAGCTGCAGCACGCCGAGCAGCTCCCCGCCCTTG
>DASQDA010001078.1:0-3118 GCA_035634435.1 Polyangiaceae bacterium | reverse complement strand
GCCGGTGCCGCTGCGCGCGCGAATGGTCGGGCGGCAGCGGTTTTTTACGCCCCCAAAGGCGGCTGCTGCCACTCGGCCGGCTTCGCTCAATCGACGGGACGGACGAAGTGCGTGCCGTAGGCTTGCTCGGAACCCGCATCGCCACGTTTCGAGAAGCGCAGGCGTCGGTTGATGCCCTTGCCGCGTCGCAGGTACTTCCCTGGCACGGGTTTCAGCCCCAGGGTCAGTGAGTGTTGCGCAACCAATCGCAACACTCGGGCCACACGCGAAAGCCCCGCCGTGATACCTCGCTCGAGGTACGGCAGCCCACCTCGGCGCCAGAGCTCGACCTGATCGGGATCGATGATCTCCAGCCGCAAGAGGACCTCGAGGGGCGCCACCACCTGGCTCGTCGCGAGGATCTCCCCCACCACTTCCGCTACCAGCGGCATGAGCGGGTCCGACTGACCGTTGTTGATGGTGGGCATGGTCACAGGCGACGGAACGCGCTCCCGGTTAACTCATGCGTCGACCAGGCGCAAATGGCCATCGCGGCCCAGCACAGACGAGAGGCGGACCCCTGCAGTCGCGGAGCGGCAGGCCAGCCGAGACTGCCACCGCGGAAGATTCTCGTGTAGGAGCGGGGAGGATTCGCCGCGGAGAAAACTGGATGACGGCCGAAAGCAGCTCAACCGATCTCGTGAAAGTGGTGGCATTGCTTGGCGCCGCCGTTGTCGCGGTACCGCTCTTTCGCCGCATCGGCCTCGGCTCCGTGCTGGGCTATCTCGCAGCAGGTCTTGTCGTGGGCCCGTTCGGTTTCGGCTGGCTCGCCGATCCGCAGGCCATTCTGCATGTGGCCGAGCTCGGGGTGGTGATGTTCCTGTTCGTGATTGGTCTGGAGATGCGGCCTTCACACCTGTGGGGCCTCAGGCGCGAAATCTTCGGTCTGGGGACGCTGCAAGTCGCCCTCTGCACCGTGCTGCTCACCGGCGCCGCGTTGGCACTCGGCTTCCCGCCACGTGTGGCATTCGTCGGAGCCATGGGCTTCGTGCTCACCTCCACTGCCGTCGTCATGCAGCTGCTGGAGGAGCGCGGCGACATCGCGTTGCCGAGCGGACAGCGCGTGGTGTCGATCCTGCTTTTCGAAGATCTGCTCATCGTCCCGCTGCTCGCCCTGATCGCGTTCATGTCGCCGTTGGTGAGCGCTGCCGCGGACACACCGCCGTGGCAGGTGATCCTCAGCGCTGCCGCCGCGATCGCGGGCGTGGTCGTGACCGGCATGTGGTTGCTGAATCCGCTCTTTCGCATTCTGGCTGCCGCCAAGGCTCGAGAGGTGTTGACCGCTGCGGCCTTGCTCGTGGTGCTGGGCGCAGCGCTGCTGATGCAGCTCGGCGGTATGTCGATGGCCATGGGGTCATTTCTCGCGGGCGTTCTGCTCTCGCAATCCACCTTCCGCCATCAGATCGAGGCGGACATCGAGCCGTTCCGCGGCATCTTGCTTGGCTTGTTCTTTCTCGGCGTGGGCATGTCGCTCGATCTGTCGGTCGTGCAGAACGACCTGGCGCTGATCGCCGCCGCCGTGGTGGTCATGATGCTCGTCAAGGCGCTGGCCATCTATGGGGTAGCGCGCGTGCTCGGGACGCCGCCCGCGCAAGCGCTGGACCGCTCGTTATTGATGGCGCAAGGCGGCGAATTCGCGTTCGTGTTGTACGCGGCTGCCGCGAGCGCCGGCCTGATCGACATGCGGGTGAACGCGAGCTTCACCGCAATCGTGGTGCTGTCGATGGCGCTCACGCCGCTGGTGCTGGTCGTGTTCCGTGCTCTCGCTCCCAAGCGAGCCGCGTCGCTCGAGGGTGTAGAGCCGGCGCTCGGCCTGACCGGGAGCGTGCTGATCATCGGCTTCGGTCGCTTCGGTCAGGTCGTGAGTCAGTTGCTGCTGGCGCGCAACGTGGACGTGACCATCATAGACACGGATGTCGAGATGATTCGGAGCGCCGAAGGCTTCGGCTTCAAGATCTACTACGGCGACGGCACCCGCCTCGACGTGCTGCACGCCTCGGGAGCTGCCACCGCGCGCGCGATAGCGGTGTGTGTCGACGACCGGCTGGCTGCCAATCGCATCGCTGAGCTTGCTCAGGCCGAGTTCCCGCGAGCGCAACTGCTGGTCCGCGCCTACGACCGTCAGCACTCGCTTCACTTGATCCAGGCCGGGGTTACCTATCAAATCCGCGAGACGTTCGAATCGGCCGTGCGTTTCGGTGAGGCCGCGCTGCGCGAGCTCGGCATCCCCGACACCGAAGCAGCCGCGATCGCGCTGGATATCCGGCGTCGCGATGCCGAGCGCTTCGAGCTCGAGATTGCTGGCGGCCTGGCCGCGGGGCGCGCGCTGCTGCATGGCAACGCTTGGAAGCCGACGCCCTTGTTGGCTCCCCAACGCGAGGCGAAGCCGCTCTCCGCGGAGACCGCCAGCGTCACCCAGGAGCCGACGATTCAGTGACGAGCGCGTATCTCCGTCGGCTGGGACTAACCGCCGAAATTTTGAACCCACACGCGCCGCAGCTCCACTGCGGGGTCGTCAACGTAGCCGACGCCCATCGCTCTGTAGCCCGGCGCCAGGATGTTGGCGCAGTGTCCCTCGCGGCCCATCCAGGCCTCGACCACGGCGTCGGGATCGCGCTGACCCTGGGCGATGTTCTCACCCGCAGAACAGCCGCCAAAGCCCGCGCGCGCGAGACGATCGCCGAGCGTGCCACCCTCGGGGCTCTCGTGTGAGAAGTAGCTTCGGGCTGCCATGTCGGCCGCGTGCCGCCGTGCAGCGACGCGAAGATTGTCGTTGAGCTTCAAGGCGACCGACGGGCCAAAGCACCCCTTGGCGCCGCAGCAGCCGCCGCTGGCTCGCCGTTCATTGGTGAGGGCGATCACACGTTGCTCGAAGGCGGCAGCATCGGAGTCCCACGGTCCTATATCCGGTGCCGGGCGGGTCGGGCCGCACACACCGGCGCCCGTCGCGCCATCCGGCAGGGTACACCCGCCCGCGGCGGAGCCAAGCAGGCCCAGAGCTAGCCAGCGCTTCAGTGCGAAGAGCCTCATCCGTCGAAATATGACATGCAGGCTGCCGTGCGCCTCAAAAGCGCAGCTC
>DASQDA010001077.1:0-13143 GCA_035634435.1 Polyangiaceae bacterium | reverse complement strand
GGTATCAGCAAGCGGACTTGCCGGGCTTTCACGATCACGCCGCCCATTCGCTCACCACCCCGACCAACGACGTCGATCGCTGGTTGCGTGAGGTGTTTGCCATCGAGCCGTACTCGTTGTTTCGCGAAGCGTTCGTCGTTTGGTATTTGCCGCGCGCCTCGGCCACGCGCGTGAGCGCTGCGCCGCCCAACACGGCTTTCGGCATCACCCTGTCGGGGGCGGGCGTGGGCAGCGTCAGCGCTGCAGCGGCACCGCTCTGGAGCGCGCTGGACGATCAGGGCACCGATGCATTCCCCTTCGTTCCGGGCGCGTCCGTGCTCAACCACGTGGCAGCTTTCCTGATTCTCGACGGATGCCGCAGCCCGGCGCGCGCCGGTTTCAGCGGGCTGAGCACCGGCTTGGTAAATCCTGCTCGGAGCACGCAGCGCATCCGCAGCGCCTTCGCACAGGGGCACGCACACGAGCTAACGCACGCGTTTGCCGGACTCGCTGACGAGTACCTCGAGAACGATCAGACCGTCACCAGCAGCTCGGAGACATCGAACGTGGTTGCTTCGAACGTGTGCTCGGCGCTGCCCTGGGCTCATCTGCTAGCGGGCGGCGGCATCAACACGACCGAGCAGCTCGTTGGCGCGTTCGGCCGACCGCAGCGCGGTTACCATTCGGAGTTGCTGTGTCTGATGAACGGTACCCATGAGAACGGCGAGTACTGGTGCGGCAGCGCTGCGACGAGCCTGACCCTGCGCCCGAACGACCGGATGTGTAACTGGTGCCGCGAGCTCGCGAGTTATCGCGTCTTCGAGAAGACGGGCATTCTATCCGGCGGCACCAGCTTCCAGAGCTGGAAGACGAGCTATCGTGCGGGCTTCTACGCACGCTTCGGCTTCAAGCTGCCTCCGAACGTCCCGCAACGTTTTCGCTGCGGGACGGGCGCGGAAATGCCGCTGTTCGAGGACTGCACGCGATGACGTCTTCCAGGGCCAAGGTGGGTGTGTGCAGGTGTCACCGCCGGGAACGTTCCGGAGCTTCGAGCTGAGCGTTGCGGCCCCTGCATCAGCTGCCGCGGCGCCTCCGCAGGTCCGCGTCACCCGCTGCTGCGCGCGCTAGTGTCGACGAGCAGCTGACCGCAGGCGGCCTGCACGTCCTTGCCGCGCGAGCGCCTCACCGTGAGCAGGCAGGGGCGCCGCGCGAGCAGCGCGCGGACGAAGGCATCGATGGCCTCTTCGCTCGGAGCGCGGAAGGGGGAGCGCGCGTGCTCGTTGAACGGAATGAGATTGATTACGCTGGGGAAAGCCGCGCAATAGTCAGCGAGCCGCGCCGCGTCGGCGCTGGAGTCGTTGACGCCGGCCAGCAGCACGTACTCGACGGTGATGCGCTCGCGCCTGCGCAGCGGGTAGTCCTGCAGCGCGGCGCGCAACGCCGCGAGGGGATAGCGGCGATTGACCGGCATCAGCGCGCGTCGCTGCTCGTCCGTGGTGGCATTCAAGCTCACAGCCAGTAGGGGCCGCTTCGCCAGGCGCCCGAAGCGCGCGAGCTCGGGCAGCAGACCTGACGTCGAAACGGTGATGCGCCCAGGGGCGAGGCCGAGACCCGCGGGCGTGCAGAGCACCTCTACCGCGCGCGCTACCTCGCTCAGGTTGTGCAAGGGCTCTCCCATGCCCATGAAGACCAGGGTGAGCTCGTGCGGATGCCGCGGACCCAACGCGAAGAGCGCCCCCAGCACCTGGCTCACGATCTCACCGGCAGTCAGCTGGCGCTGAAAACCCATGCTCGCGGTCGCGCAGAACGTGCATCCCATGGCGCACCCGACCTGACTGGAAATGCAGAGGGTGACCCGCTGCGTGCGCACCGTGCGTGGCATGTGCACCGCCTCTACGCGGTCGGCGCCCAGCTGCAGCAGCAGCTTCGTCGATCCGTCGCGTGAGACACGCCGCGTGACGATCGTGGGCGGCTCCAGCCCCATGGGTGCGAGCTGCTGCCGCCGCGAGCGGCCAATGGCGGGACCCGCCGCATCCCAGAGCCAGGGGCGCTGCAGCTGGGCGAACAGCGGCTGTGCGGCGGATCCGGCGCCGTGCTCGGCCAGCTCTGGCGGGAGTAGCCCGAAAGCAGCACTGCGCTCCCCGCGTTCGGTGCGCGAGGGGGCCTGTACATGCGCGAGCGGAAGCTTGATCACGGCGCAGCATAGCGCCGCTGGCTCAGAACGGCTGGCAGAAGCCCGCGCGCCCGTTGCTCCAGGGTGGGGCGCGTGATACCCCGTTCGAGGGAGGCACCGAATGTCCCATCGCGTAATCTCCGGGCTGTCGCGGCGTGAGCTCATCCGAGGCGGAGCCGCGGTGGCTGGCGCGGCTGCCGTTCTGCAAGCGAGCGGGGCCGAGGCCGCAGCCCCCACTCTGGAGTCGCTGATCAACCCATCGCGGCCGGGCTTCACACCGCTAACCGTTCCGGGGAAGGTCAGCCGGGTCAGCGCCAAGGGTGACTTTGGCTCGATCATGCAGCCCAACCAGTTGTGGCCCAAGCCTGAGGTCGCGCGCCGACTGCTCGAAAAGGCCATGATGGACTTCACGGGCGCGGCCAATCTGGTCGAGGCGATGAAGCGTTTCATCCACAAGGAGGACGTCGTCGGCATCAAGGTGAACGGCATCGCCGGCCAGACCGGTCACACGATGGCGGTCAACTTCGAGCTCATCCTGCCGGTGGTCGAGGCGGTGCTGGCCGTGGGGGTGCCGCCCGAGCGCATCACCGTCTACGAGCAGTTTCCCAACTTCCTCGCTGGCACCCGCGTCAACGTACGAAATTGGAAGCTTCCCGAAGGCGTCAAGACGGGCACGCACAACAACGCGGACCATCCGATGCCGGACATCCGCGTGTATCAAGGCATCAAGACGCGCTACTGCCGGTTCTTCACGCAATCGACGGCGATCATCGACATGACGCAGATCAAAGATCATTCGATCTGCGGTTACACGGGGACGCTGAAGAACATCACGCACGGCAACATCAACAATCCGCACGAGCATCACGCGAGCAACGCCAGCCCCCAGATCGCGATGCTCTACAACCATCCCATCGTCACCAGTCGTGTGCGGCTTCACATCACGGACGCCTTCAAGGTCACCTACGATCAGGGACCCTTGGACAAGAATCCAAAGACGCGCATCCCACATGGCGCCGTGTACGTCGCGACCGATCCAGTCGCCATGGACAGCGTGGGCTGGAACGTCATCGAGGCGGAGCGCAAGGAGCGCGGCCTCAAGACGCTGAAGGAAGCGCTGCGTGAGCCTCGCTACATCCGAACTGCCGCGGAGCTCGGGCTCGGCGTGCACGACCCCGCCTCCCTGCGTTTGACGCAAGCCGAGATCTGATTCTCAGCGCGACCAAGCCGGGCTCGCTGGAGCGTGGGCGACACGGTGGCGCGCGATGTAGTCACGCCGTGCGAAGAGCTTGATGAGCAGCATGCCCGCAACGAATCCGCCGATGTGAGCCCAGAAGGCGACACCGGACGCCGGCTCACCGCTGCGGGACGTGATCTGCGGCAAGCCCAGCACGACTTGATATCCAATCCACCACAGCAGCACCAGGAAAGCTGGAATCCGGATGATCTGAATGAAGATCACCCAGATGAACAGAACCTTCACGCGCACCTTGGGATACAGAATCAGGTAGCCGCCAAGCACCCCGGAGATGGCCCCTGACGCGCCCACCATGGGCACGGGGGAAGCTGGGCCGACCAGCACCTGCGCGGCAGCAGCGGCCAGACCGCAGGCTAGGTAGAACACGAGGAACCTTGCGCGACCCATGCTGTCCTCGACGTTGTTGCCGAAGACCCAGAGAAAGAGCGCGTTGCCCAGCAGGTGACTCCAGCTGCCGTGGAGGAACATGGAGGTGAACGGGGTGGCCAGATTGATCGGGTCCCGATCCACCACACACGCGAGCCCTGGCCCGATCGGGACGGCGGTACCGAGGCTCGCCTGGCGGGTTATCTCGCCAGGGACGAGCCCCAGATTGCACACCGTGGCGGCGAGGGTGCGTTCGTCGAAGCCACCGCCCTGGATCCACAGCCAGACGGCCAGCAAGGCGACGAGCAAGAGGTAAGTGACCACCGGCGTGCGGAAGGTCTTGTTCTCGTCGCCGATCGGGATCATGCCGTTGTTACCCTTTGCAGGGATCGCGCCAGCGGCGTGATCGTGAGCCACCCGCAGAAGCCGCCACTTTCCCCGCACTAGAATGGTCGAAGCCAGAAGCGTGCGGGGCAGAATGGCTCGCTCCGGGGCCGGGGCACGCCCTGGGAGTTGCAACAGGCTGGGGGAATAGACTTCCTGCAGGCTTCGTTTGCTCGGGAAGCGATAGATTCCGCGCGACAGCGTAGAACTGAGGAGCATGCTCGGTCGACAGTTCACCGCTTCGCTGTTCCTGTGCTTGCTCGGCTGCGGCGGAGGCGCCGCAACCCCGCGCCAGCCCGCAGGTGCCCCGCCCACCGCACGAACTGTGACCCCTGCCGAGCCCGGCGGTGATGCCGCCAATCCGCACGCTGCCGCGCTGCAACGCCTGATCGACGAACCCTGGGGCACGCGCCGGGATCGTGACGGACAATTGCTCGTGCCCTTACCCGACGCGGACAACTGGAAGCGCGTGCGCTACTGGGGTGTGGAGCACTTCGTGGGGTTTCGCTACGGCGACGAGCGGCATGCCTTCGTTGCCGTCTTCGTGCAAGATAGCCCGCTCGAGCAGCCCTCTACGGCCGACTGCGTGCGCAGCTTCGAGCAGTGGGGCCGTCCCAAGATCAAAGCCTTCGACGTCGAGTTCGGAGCTTTTCGCGTCCATCACTCGCGGTTCCAGACGCGGCCGATGCTCACTCTGGCCGTCGAAGGCGAGCTGAGCTTCGGCTTTTCGCGGCCGCAGTTCTCGGCTGCGTGGGCGGCGTTTCCGGTGTACCCCAAGGCTTGCCTCATCTCCGCCGTGGTGGTGCCTTGGGAGGGGCAACGGGCGCTCGCCGACCGCCTGCGGGATCGCTTCATCAAGGAGGGGTTTGCTCAGACTCAGCCGCTCACCGAAACGCGCCCCTTCCGCAAGGACAGGTGAGCTCCGGTGCCCCAGCTGCGCACCTTGCCCCACGTTCGGGCCCGCTACGTCAGCGCGGCGACAAGCGACAGCCCATAGACGATCAGCGCAAACACCCACAACGCGCTCGTGACACGGAGTCGCTCCGACCAGCCCCAATAAGGGGCCAACGGCGGCACGAGTAGCGCGAGCGCTGCCCGCCAACGGGGCCGCCGCAAAAGCAGCCCCACCACTAGCTTGGCGTGTGCTGCGGCGAGCAGGCCGAACGCCAGGGACAGCACCAGCATGCGGGCCAGATCCAAGGCCGAAAACTAGCAGAAGCGGCCTCGTGGGGGGCGGCCGGCGCGCTCCTGTGTGGTTTTTCTGCAGCCCTGGCGGGGAAGGTCGCGTCGCTTCGCGGCGTTCGCTACACTGGCCGTACCGTGCGCATCAGCTGGTTTCTCGTCACCGCGGCCGCCATCGGGCTGCTGGCTCCGTTGCCGTTTGGTTTGCGTCGCGCCGAGGCCGACGGGCTCACGTCGCGCCCCGACATCATGCCGGTGAAGGACATTCGGCGAGGCATGAAGGGCTACGGGCTGACGGTGTTCGAAGGGACCAAGCCCGAACGCTTCGAGGTCGAAGTGATCGACGTGCTCGACAACTTTCGGCCGAAGCAGGAGCTCATTCTCATCAAGACCAAGCACCCGCGCTTGGAAGTCGCCAAGGTAGTGGCAGGGATGAGCGGGAGCCCCGTCTATATCGACGGCAAGATGATCGGAGCCTACGCTTACGGTTGGACGTTTGGCGCCGAGCCGGTCGCTGGCGTCACGCCGATTCGAGCCATGCTCGACGAGCTGGTGCGACCGCTTCCGGAACGCATCTACGGCTGGCCTCTTCGCGCACTGCCCAAGGGTGAGCGGCCCGGCTCCCGCGGCGAGCTGGGCATGCACGGCTCAGGCGGTAAAGGTGCCAATCGCTACGGTGTCGAGCTAGGCAAGTACGATCTCGACCAGCATGCGTCGCTGCTTGCGGAGCGGCGCGCCCAGACGATCCCGGGAAGCGATCGCAGCGCGCTGGTGCCGGTCTCCACCCCTCTGCTCATCGGGGGCATGACTCCGGGAGCGGTGGGCATGGCTCGGCAGCTGCTCGGGCCGCTTGGTTTGGAGCCCTTGCAGGCCGGTGGCGGTGGGGCGCCCGATCCGAAGGCCCCGACGCGCTACGTCGACGGCGGCGCCGTCGGTGTGCAGCTGGTTCGCGGTGACATGAGCGCCACCGGGCTCGGAACGGTGACGCGGGTCGAGGGCGATCGCTTGGTCGCCTTCGGACACCCGATGATGGAAGCGGGTGTCACGGCGCTGCCCACCGCGATTGGCAAGGTATTGTGGTTTCTGGCCAGCGAACAGCGGAGCTTCAAGATCGGCATGGCAGTGCGCGAGGTCGGCGCTCTCGTGAACGATCGACAGGCGTCCATCGTCGTGTCGCACGCAGCGCAGGCGCCGGTGATCCCGGTTGCCATGCGCATCACGGGCATGCCTGGTTTACCCAGCTCGAGCTGGAGCTTCGAGGTGGCGCACGAGAAGTTCATGTCCCCCTCGTTCGTGGCGATGGCTCTCGGTAGCGCATTGCAGGCCGTGGCTTCGGAGCGCCAAGACATCAGCTGGACCGCCAAGAGCACCTTGTCGATCAAAGGCTACGGCAAAGTGCGCCTGCAGGACTACGGGGTGGCGATCGGTGGCACGCCCGAAGCCGGTGAATTTGCGCGCTCCAACCTGGTGCGTGCAGTGGGCTCCGTGTTGAACAACCCGTGGGAGCCTGCGCTCATCGAGAACGTCAGCATGGACGTGGAGCTGCGTTACGCCCGGGAGATTCTCCGCCTACGGGGCGCCGAGCTATTGAGCTCGGAAATCGACGCAGGCGAGCCCGCCCGGATCCGGCTCACCCTGGTGCCCTATTCGGGTCCGGAGGTCACGCGCGTGGTCACCGTGCCCATCCCCGCTCACCTGGCAGGTCAGTCCGTCAGTCTCGAGATTCAGCCGGGCTACATGGAGGAGCGTGAGACGGCCGCGCCGGACACGCTCGCCGAGATGATTCGCAACTTCGAGAACCCGGTTTATCCGGCCAAGACGCTGGTCGTTTCCTACGACACCGGCAATGCAGCAGTGAGCTTCAAGGGCCACGTGGCCAAGAATCTGCCGCCCGGAGCGCTCGACGCGCTTCGACCCACGACCAGCACGCTTGCACCGGATGCTTTTCAATCCGCGGCCCGGGAGGTCGTGGCGCTCCCAGAGTTCATGGTGGGCCGCGATCGTGTGACAGTGAAGGTGCGGCCCGTGCTGCGCTGAACCACCATGCCCCCGAGCCGGTTGACTGACTCAGGATGCTAGGAGCCGACATCGGCTCGTCCCCGCCCGAGAAAGATATGAGATGAAGCGAGAAAGTTTCTGGCTGACGACGGTGCTGCTCGGAGCCGCGTTGTTGAGTGCGTCGAGCGCCGAAGCCGTGGGCACGCGGAGATTCGTGCTGGAGAGGGCCGCCGACTTCAAGGGTGGCGACCTGACGGGTGTTGCAGTGGACTCTGCGGGCGGCGTGCGTGCTGGCCTGAGTCTCACCGCGACGCCCATTCCGCAGGCGAGCACCATCTGGTCGTTGCTCTTGCAGCGCGACGGGTCCTTGCTCGTGGGCACCGGCAACGAGGGCAAGCTCGTGCGTATCCAGGGCGGCGCCAGTGCGGTGGTGGGAGAAACGAAGGCGCTGGCGGTGACCTCGCTGGTGGAGGCGTGGCCGGGAACGGTCGCCGTCGGAACTCTGCCGGACGCCCGAATTTTGCGCTTCGAACGCGGAAAGCTCACGGAGCTGGTCAAGCTCAAGGGTGCCGAGCACGTCTGGCAAGTGGCTTACGATCCCAAGGCGCGCGTCGTGTACGCCGCTACGGGACCCGAGGGGAAGCTCTTCCGCATCAGCGCCACGGGTGAGTCGCAGGTGTACTTCGATGCCGAGGAGCAACAGCTCATGAGCGTTGCGATCGCGCCCGATGGAAGCGTGTACACGGGCGCCAGCGACAAGGCGAAGCTTTACAAGGTGACAGCGCCCGGTCGAGCCAGTGTCGTCTATGACTTCGGTACCACCGAGGTGCGTGCGGTCGTCGTCAATGCTCGCGGTGACGTGTATGCCATCGCCAATGAGGTCAAACCTGGCAGTCCGTTGAAAGCAGCCACCAAGAGCGGCGATGGTACACCTGCAGGCGCGGTGGCACCGTCGCCGCCAGCCAAGGGAAAAGGCGCGCTTTTCCACTTCTCGCCCGACGGCGCGCCCGATCAGTTGCTGGACGAGGCCGATGAGCACTTCACCAGCTTGGCGTTGGGCGAGAATGGACGACCCTATGTAGGCACCGGCGTGGAGGGGCGCGTCTACACCGTCGACGAAAATCACAACTCCGTTCTGATTGCCGACGTCGATGAACGGCAGGTGACCGCCTTGCTCCTTGGCGGTCAGCGGCGCTTCGTGGCTGGCAGCGATCCGGCCGTTCTGCACCCGGTGCAAGGCGTCGGCGGCCCCGACGCCGTGTGGACCAGCCGGGTGTTCGATGCGGGGATTCGCGCGCGCTTTGGGCGCATGGAGTGGGAAGCCAGCGGCCGTCTCGAGCTCTCGACGCGCAGCGGCAACACGAAGACCCCCGACGAGACGTGGAGCCCATGGAGTCGGCCCCTCGAAGCTCCCGGGAACGTGGAGAGCCCGCCTGCTCGCTACTTGCAGATGCGCGCCCGCTTTGCCAAGGACCCGAGCGCTGTCCTCACGGACCTGAACGTCGCCTTCGTCACTGACAACCTGCGCGCCGTGGTGACGGAAGTGACAGCGCGTGCGGGTGAGGAACGTCCGGTCACGGAGGATGTCGTGAAGTCCTCGGGTGGACCCATCGGTCGCAAACCAGACACCAACGTCAACATCACCTGGAAAGTGGACAACCCAGACAAGGACGAGCTGCGCTACCGCATCAAGCAGCGCCTGGTTGGCAGCAACACCTGGTACGACGTGACCAAACCCACCGAGAAGCTCACCAAAGACGCTTATACGTGGGACACTTCGGACCTACCGGAGGGGCGCTACCGCTTGAAGGTGGTCGCTACTGACGAGCTGTCGAATCCGCCCGACCGCGTGACGAGCGACGAGACGGAGAGTGGCGTCGTTCTCGTGGACAACACGCCGCCGACGATCGAGGGGCTGAAGCTCTTCGGACGGCGCTTACAGGCCATCGTCACCGACGGCGTCGGCCCGATCCAGCGCGTGGAGGTCAGCGTCGCCGGAACGGACGAGTGGCAGCCGATTTTTCCGGCAGACGGCATTTTCGACGAACAGCGGGAGGAGCTCGACGTCGATCTCAACACGGCACTGCCAGCGGGACCTGCGCTCGTCAGTATTCGCGCGTACGATGGCGCCAACAACGTCGTGGTACGCAGCGTCCCGCTGCGGCCGTAGCTCGCCCTTCGATTGACGGCGGGCTCGACGTTCGGGCCCGACGCGGTAAGCTGAGGGTGCTTGCATCGGCCCCCGTGGCCGAGCCTTCAACATGTCGCTTTCTGCTTCCGCTTGGGTTCGGTACGGCCTCGTTGCGCTCCTTGGCGTCGCGCTGGCACAAGCCTGCTCCTCCGCGGACGACGCCGGGCCTGGCATCCTGAATCCCAGCGGAGGTCAAGAGGGCAGCGCGGGCGAGGGCGGCCACAATGTCATCGTGCCGACGGTGCCGCCTGCGGAAGAGCCGCCGCCCCCGGGTATGAGCCCGCTGTGCGGCGTGGGTGATTGCAGTCCGGACCAGGCAGACAGTTGCGCCGACCACGTTCCCCCGACGACCGCCGAGCAGTCAATCGGCGTGGGTGATGGCGGCGCAGGCGGAGCGGCCGGTTGGGGCGGTTGGAGCGGCGGCGAGGCGAGCGGCAGCGGCGGTCAGCCGGATGGGGGAGCCGAGGGCGGCTCTGCGGCAGGCGGCGCGTCGGGTCAGGACGGCGCTGGCGGCACGCTTTCGGGACCCTCGCAGTACGCTTGCCGCATCGTGCCAGCAGCCAGGAGGCGGCGCGCGGAGTGCGCGGCAGCGGGTAACGGGGATCTGGACGATCCCTGTTTCTCGTCGGCCGATTGTCAGGCTTCGCTCGCGTGTGTGACCGAACGAGCCATCGGTCGCTGTCGCCCGTTCTGCTGTGCTGGCGAAACGGTCTGCGACGGCTTCCCCGGAACCTACTGCGCCGAGCGCGGCTTGCATGATGCGTCGGAGCCTTCCGCTTCGCCACTCGCGGTGCCCGTGTGCGTTGCTGCGCAAAACTGTCGGCTCGATGAGCCGCCCTGCGCCCGTGAGGGCGAGTGCGAGTGCGCGCTCCCGACAGCGTGCTTGGTGGTGCGTTCTGATGGGTTGACCGCGTGTGCACAACCGGGGGACGGCAAGGTCGGAGACGCCTGTCCTTGTGAATACGGCACGGTGTGCTCGCAAGCGACCCAGACCTGCGTGAAGCTGTGCAACGTCAGCGCGCCGTCCGACTGCGCAACAGAAGCCGACGATCCGCAAACGCCTACGCGTCCGGGTCGTTGCCAAGCTTCGGCAGCTCTACCCCAAGGCTTCGGCGTCTGCGCCGGCCAGTGAAGCATCCCTCGGGCCTCCGCCGCGGGCGAGCTGGATTATTTACCGTGGGTCGCCGGTCACCGCGGCAAAATACCGCTGGCCATTGCGCTTCAACCATTTCATACCTCGCGCGTGCGTGTGCATCAGGAGTCACTCGAGGTTCGGACCCGCGGACGTAGCTTCGTCGATGTCACCGCAGTGCTCGCAGCGCTGGTGGCGCGCAGCGGCGTTCAGAGCGGCACCTGCGCGGTGTTCATCCAGCACACCTCTGCCAGCCTGCTCGTACAGGAAAATGCCGACCCGCGAGTCTTGTCCGACTTGCAGCGCTGGATGGGCGAGCTTGCGCCGGAGAGTCGCCCCTGGGAGCATGACGATGAGGGGCCCGACGACATGCCGGCGCACGCGCGGTCCTGCTTGACGCGCACATCGGAGACGCTCCCGGTGCGGGCTGGCAGCCTCGCGCTGGGAACCTGGCAAGCACTTTACGTTTGGGAGCACCGAGCGCGCCCCCACACGCGCACTCTGCTGGTGACGGTTCTCGGTCAGTAAGCTCACGCAGCGGCCGCCCAGCGCAGCGTCGTGTAAGGTGGACGCATGAGAACACGTGCAGCGGTCGCCTACGAAGCGGGCAAGGATCTCGTCGTGGAGGACGTCGAGCTGGAGGGCCCCCGCGCCGGCGAGGTTCTGGTCGAGATGCGCGCCACGGGCGTGTGTCACACGGACGAGTTCACGCGCTCGGGTGCGGATCCCGAAGGGGTCTTCCCGGCCATCCTGGGGCACGAGGGGGCCGGCGTCGTGGTCGACGTCGGACCTGGTGTGAGCAGCGTCAAGAAGGGTGACCACGTGATTCCGCTCTACACGCCGGAGTGTCGCCAGTGCAAATCCTGCCTCAGCCGCAAAACCAACCTTTGCACCGCCATTCGCGCCACGCAGGGGCGAGGGCTCATGCCCGACGGTACCAGCCGTTTCTCCATCGGCAAAACCAAGATCCACCACTACATGGGCTGTTCCACCTTCGCGCAGCACAGCGTGCTGCCAGAGATTGCTCTGGCCAAGGTGAGAGAGGACGCTCCCTTCGACAAGATCTGCTACATCGGTTGTGGTGTCACGACGGGGATCGGCGCGGTCATCTACACGGCGAAAGTCGAGCCGGGCGCCAACGTCGTCGTCTTCGGTCTCGGTGGCATCGGCCTGAACGTCGTGCAGGGCGCTCGCCTGGCCGGCGCTGACAAGATCATTGGCGTGGATCTCAATCCCGCACGCGAAGCGCTCGCGCGAAAGTTCGGGCTCACACACTTCGTCAATCCGAGCGAGCTGGGCGGCGAGCTGGTGGCACATTTGATCGAGCTCAGTCAAGGCGGCGCCGACTACAGCTTCGAGTGCGTCGGCAACGTGCAGCTCATGCGTCAGGCGCTGGAATGCTGTCATCGAGGGTGGGGTGTGAGCGTCATCATCGGCGTGGCCGGTGCCGGGCAAGAGATCGCGACGCGGCCTTTTCAGCTGGTAACCGGCCGCGTGTGGAAGGGCAGCGCCTTCGGTGGCGCCAGAGGCAGAACGGACGTGCCCAAGATCGTGGACTGGTACATGGACGGAAAGATTGAGATCGACAGCTTGATCACCCACACGCTGCCGCTCGAGCGCATCAACGACAGCTTCGCGCTCATGCATGCGGGAACGTCCATCCGCACGGTCGTCGACTACGGCGTCCCGAGTCCGTGAGCGGCCGGCCGGCTCTGGCTCTGCCATGCTGCGACCGCAGCCCTGTGGGCCTCTAGGCCGGCAGCCATGCAGCGGACGGCAAAGGCGGAGCTGGCTGAGCAGCCGCAGCGTGTAGGTGCAAAAAACTCGCAAAGAGCCGCTGAAGGCAGAAGGGGCTTGCGTGCCGCACCCACACTGCTACCGTGGGCGCCCACTCACGGTCACGACGTTACGTGGAGACGCTCTCTCGATTCTAGGGATCGCTCACTGCAAGATGGCAACGACGCGTGGGCGCGGATAACATCCGCGGCTTGCCTCCCGTCCAACGGCTGATTGGAGGCTGGCTTTCCTGTCCAGAGCCGGAACTAGAAATCGAGATCATCATGGGTAACCGTCTTTACGTAGGCAATCTGTCATTCGATAGCTCCACCGAGTCCGTGCGCGCGGCCTTCACTCAGTTCGGCGAAGTCACCGACGTGCATCTGGTTTCGGATCGTGAGACCGGCCAACCGCGCGGTTTCGGGTTCGTGACGATGGGTTCCGCGCAGGAAGCGCAGAAGGCCATTTCAGAGATGAATGGCGCCATGCTCGACGGCCGCGCGCTCAAGGTCAATGAGGCCGAAGAGCGTCAGGGCGGCGGCGGTCGTCATGGTGGCGGCGGCGGTGGTGGTGGCGGCGGTCGTCGCGACGGCGGCGGCGGCGGCGGTGGTGGTGGCGGCGGTCGTAACCGCTGGTAATCAGGTAACCGTGCCACGGGAGGTCAGGCGCTGAGCTCGACGAGCTCAGTCCTGGCCCACCGGGCT
>DASQDA010001076.1:0-5709 GCA_035634435.1 Polyangiaceae bacterium | reverse complement strand
CTGAGTAGTCAACGCGGCGGCCGACCTCCGGGGGAGGGAAGCACCGGAGGGGCCGCCTGAAACTCTGAGTTTGCAGCCGGCGTGCCAGCCGCCGGGGACGCTTGTTTCGCACGCTGCGAGCCGCGGTTGCGCCGGAAAGGTCTTGCTCGAGCGCTAGGAGAGCATTCAGCCGAGCACCGGAGCGTGTCAGGTCGAGACGGCTGAAATGCGCGACTTTCTCGGATTGATACCCCGCGGCGTCGCGCGCGGCGCGCGGTCGCCCCGCCCGGTCTCGCCGGCACACCTGCCGGCTCCATGTTATGCACGCGCCACGATGCTGCTCCCGCATCCCGTCGACCTGATCGCCATTCTCCTCGGGATCTTCCTGGCGATGCGCAAGACCGAGGTGCGAGCGGAGGAAGCCGCGCGTTACCCGCAGGTGCCCGTGGAGGACTTCGAGCGCTGGCGCGCTCTGGCCCTCCGCGCCTACACCGTCGGGACCGTCGCCTGTTTTGCCAAGGTCATCCTGGACTTCGCTTGCGCTGCCATCATCCAGCGCTGGTCTTTGCCGGTCTGGCTCGTCCGCACGCTCGGGGTCAGCTTGGATGTCGCGTGGGTGGTGGCCTTGGTCGTGTGCTGGCTGCGTTCACGTGCCGCGCGCAAGCTCGGCGAGCAGATGGGCTTGATGATGGTGCGCTCGCCCGACAAGGACGCGAGCGGCGAGACCTGAGGCCGACGCTCATCGAGGGCGTTGGTTGCCGCTCGCGGGCGTGCGCGCTCGGCAGAGCTCAGGGTTTGACGGGTGGCGGCAGCGTCTGCGCAGGACGTTGAGCCAGACAACGATCGATGCCTTGGGTCAGCTCCGGGGGCGCTTCCTTGGGAAGTCGAGGATGGCCCATGACGTTGGTGAAGATACGGTCCCACGTCACGGAGGCATCGCTTCCGAAGCTCAGCCACACGAACATGGCGCGGCCCTTGATGTTGGCGTCGGGAACACCTCCACCCCGTCCGCCGAACCAAGCGCGAGAGTCGCTGGAGTTGTTGCGGTTGTCACCCAGCACCCAGGTTTCCCCGGCCTTGACGGAGTAAGGTCCCTGGTGCCCCGAGTAACCGCCGTCCTCGTACAGGGTGAGGTACGACACGTCGCCGAGGTACTCCATGAAAAGGTCCGCCCGCTTGGGACCGAAGCCGCCGCCCTCGCTGAACTCGTAGCGGCCGATGCGGCAGCTCGGCACGCGCCAGCCGTTGATGATGGGGTGTCCGCCATCCACCTCGAGGGTGTCGCCTTCGAGGGCGATGACGCGTTTGATGAAGTCTTGCCGCTCGGCGTTGGGGTTCGGATCGGGGAACTCGAAGACCATGATGTCGCCGCGTTTGGGCGGCAGGTTGGACACCAAGCGGTAGTTCACGAAGGGCACGACGGGCCCGTAGGTCAGCTTGTTGACGAAGATGTGATCTTGGATCTGCAGCGTCGGCAGCATGGAGCCGCTCGGGATCTTGAACGCTTCGACCACGAAGGCTCGCAGCAACAAGGCGACCGCCATGGCGACCGCAATCGACTCCACGTATTCGCGGAACTCGCCCTTGCGCCAGCGGCCGAGGTGTCGGTTGACGAGCTCGGAGGCACGCTCGTAGCTGGGGAGGAACGCGGCCGAATCGAACGTCTCGCGATCGACCTCGTCGCGTAAGCTCTCGAGCGCATCGGCGAGCTCATCGCGGGCGCTGGGGCTCAGGTGTCGCTCGATGGCGGTACGATGCCGGCGCATCAGTCGATCCGCCTCATCCAGCAGATGAACGGCGCCCTCGAAGTCATGGCGCAAGTCCCGCGGCACGTCGGCTCGTGCCGAGCTCCCCAGATACGCAGCAAAGGGCAGATGATGCCGGTAGCGGTACAGCAGCATCTCGTAGATGGCGAAGAACACGATCATCGCCGGGACGCGCTGGTCGCGGATCAGCCAAAAAGCGCGATCTAGCGCCGAGGTGGGGATGAAATCGTCACCGGGAGCCAGCAACGCCACGGTGAAGTAACCGAGCGCCGCTGGCACCACGACGAACCACAGGGGCCAGAATATAAAGCGGAAGGACTTAGCGTTCACAGGTCGGCTCGCGCCGTTCGGCTTGCGGGTTCTACCATTGTTCCTGCACGCGTAGGGAAGCCAGATCGTCGCGGTCGGCTCCAGGTTCGGCTACTTTGTGGGTGGAGTTTTCAGGGCCGGTCACCCACCAGGACCAGCATGTCTACCCTCGCCGAGCGGCCATCGGACGATCCAGGTGGCGGCGTGGTACGCCCCGCGCTGCCGCTGTTGTCGATGACGACGTAGTATTTGCCCGGAGGCGCCACCACGTATCGCTTCCACTCCGCGCCGCGCGTTAGCGGCTCGTCGAGAGCCGCACCGGTAGTGAGCGGAGCGGCACCTGGTTGATTGACGTAGCGCTCGAGCATGCTGCGCCCGACTGCTTCGGGCACCACGAGCACGTCCGCAGCGGCCGTGCCATCGAGCGTCGCGGTCAGATAGAGTGCGTGGCCATCCTGCTCGACGACCAGCGGCCCGATGACGTCTTGCTGACCGAGATGCACCTCCGTTCGTTCGTTCACCAGCACTCGCTTGGTCTCGCTCTTCACCGCGTAAGGGCGGTATGGGTGCTCCCCGAGGGGGATGATTCCCATCCCGAACTCGGTTTCGCCTGCCTCGTTGTGCCGGATGACCGTGAAGCCGCGCCGCAGCTGGCCATCGACCACCTTGCGACCAAAAGCGTCCGGGCTCACGCCCAGCAGGCGTAGCGCCGTCTCGGCGAGCTGCGACTCGACGAGCAGAGTCTTGAAACCCGTCGCATCGACCACGCGTGGACGGAAGTAGACGTAGAGCATGCCACCGTGCAGCATGAAGTCGGGTGCGTACTCCACGAGGCCCGTGGTGGAAAAGCCGATGCGCCCGCCTTGAGGGTTCGCAGCGAAGCCGGTACCCGCGTACTGAACGACGAAGGACTTGCGCGTGGGTTCATCGAGCACCTGCGAGTTGCACGCGCTCGCGTAAAATCGCCCCATGACCGGCTCCTCGTCGCTCATTCTCAGCGGCGCTCCGGTGCTCTGCATCTGCTGGCAAAAAGTACCCAAGCCGAACTTGAGCAAGTCGAAGCGCAGACTCTTGTTTTCTGGATCGTTCACCACCCCCGAGCCCAGCAGGGTAATAGAACGGGTTCCCATTGCTTCTCGCGAGCCGCAGCCGCCCAGGAGCAGCGCGGCGACGAGGGAGCCCAAGAGCCGACGAGCTGTGGACATCGGGGCGCAGCATAGAGCCATTTGGCGGCAGGGCCATCTACGAAGCGCCCGACCGACGGGCGAGCTGGCCCCCCCCGGAACGAGCACGCTGGCGAACGCCCTCGTCGGTTGACATCGCAAATCAGACACACCAAAAGTGGGCCGCGAATGAGCGTCGTTGCCGTTCTCGGTGCTGGAGCGTGGGGTACGGCTCTGGCCGTCCACCTCGTCGAACAGCGTGCGCGAGCTCGGCTCTGGTCTTGGCAAGCAACTCATGCAGAGCGCCTGCGGACCGAGCGGGAAAACGTTGCCTTCTTTCCAGGGGTCCTGCTGCCGGAGGGCGTGGTGGTGACCCACGATCTTCAGGAGGCGGTGCAGGGTGCGGATGTCGTCATCGTCGTGGTCCCCACGCCAGCCGTGCGGGCCACATTGCAGCAACTGAGGCGTTCGTTGTCTGCCAAGCCGCTGCTCGTCTTCGCGAGCAAGGGTATCGAGACGGGGACCTTGATGTTGTTGACCGAGGTCGCCGAGGACGTGCTTGGCAGCGACATCGCGGAGCGCACGGTGGCGCTGTCCGGGCCGAGCTTCGCGCAGGAAGTCGCACGCGGTCTCCCCACCAACTTGGTCGCTGCCGCGGGTGACCTCAGCGCGGCGCTCGAGGTGCAGCGCCTTCTATCCGGCGAGCGGCTCAGGATATATACGAGCGACGATCCGCTAGGTGTGCAGGTAGGCGGCGCCCTCAAGAACGTGATCGCGATCGCGACTGGCGCCTCCGACGGCCTCGGCTTCGGACACAACACGCGTGCGGCGCTCATCACGCGCGGCCTGGCGGAAATGGCGCGGTTGGCTGTCGCCAAGGGCGGCAGCACGCTGACCTTGGCGGGGCTCGCCGGTCTCGGCGATCTGGTGCTCACCGCGACGGCGGAGCTGTCGCGCAATCGGACGCTGGGGTTCGAGATGGCACGAGGGCGTTCGCTCGACGAGGTGGTGACGAGCCTTGGGCACGTCGCCGAGGGGGTCACCACCGCCAAAAGCGCGCACGATCTCGCCGCGCAGCTAGGGGTCGAGCTGCCGATTTGTAGCCAAGTCTACCGCGTGCTGTACGAAGGCAAGCCGGTCGACGAGGCGGTACGCGAGCTCCTCTTGCGACCCGTGGGAAAGGAGTGGCGATGACGCCTTGCGCTCCGCTCTGCACGGTGCTGGCGGCTTCGCTCTTGGCCACGACGGTGACGTTGGCGCAGCCGCAACCCGCGCCCGCGAATACCTGGTCGCCGAGCGTCCCGTCGAACACCGGCTACCCGAGCCCGGGAGGCGGTTACGCACCCGCACCTTACGGCTACGGCTCGCCCTTGTTGCTCCCGCGCTCGGCGACGGAGATCGGCGCGCTGTACGTGACAGCCGCTGTATACGGGGTGGGAATGGGTGTCTGGTTCGGGGCGGAGGCCGACATCGACGACCCCGCATTGTTCTTGATCGCACCGGCGCTGTTGGGCGTGGCAGCGCCGGCTGTCGTGTACGCCGCCGATTACGATCCGCTGCGACGCGGAGTCCCCGCAGCGATCGCCGCGGGCGCGTTCATCGGCGCTGGCGAAGGCATCGCGATCGCCAACTTGCAGTTCGTGCGTGCGAAAAAGGAAGATGCCTGGGGTTTCCGCGGACTGTCGCGAGCGACGGCGCTCGGCGCCACGCTCGGAGCTGCCGGCGGCATCGCTGTCGGGGTGCTGCAGCAGCCCTCACCCCGCTCGAGCGTCTTGGTCTCGAGCAGCGTCGTCTGGGGTAGCGCCATCGGAGCCATGTACGGCTACGGGGGCTCAGCGGCCGGCATTGGGTACGGTCGCGCCAATGATAGCGCAGCGCTGGGTGGCCTCATTGGGTACAACGTTGCGCTCGCAGGCGCCGCGGCGCTGTCGCTCGTGTACATCCCGACGAGCACCACCCTCCGGTGGATGTGGGCGGGCGCAGGCATCGGGTTTGCGGCCTCGCTTCCAGTTTACCTGCTGTACCTCGGGGCGGATGCACCCCCCGCCAAGCGCGGCCTGATTTTCAGTGCCACTGCGACCGGCCTGGGTCTTGCTGCCGGCGCCCTCTTCACGCTCGGATCGCAAGAAGAGAGCGCAGCGCGCAGCGCGCCAGCTTGGGCGAGCATCACCAGCCTGGGGCCTCTCGGAGTAGCGGGTGCCACGGGCCTGAGCCTCGGGGGCGAGCTCTACTAGCGTGTGCCACGTGTGCCAAGTGCGATCCGGCGTGCACCCCGTCTGGCACACAGACTAAGAAAACCGCCGAATTTCTGCTGGTTCAGTACTGGCACACGGCTTGCTGTAAGTGAGCTCGTGTTGGCTCCAGCGGTCGTGCTCGCGGTTTCCCCGGTGGCTCAAGGCCGGGCGGGGGCGTTCGGGCTCGCTCGTCAGCACGTGGGCATGACGCGGGGGTGGGCGGGATAGGGTGGAAATAGGGGAGGGGGGCGCTCGGGG
>DASQDA010001075.1:0-3512 GCA_035634435.1 Polyangiaceae bacterium | reverse complement strand
ACGAGGGGGGCACGGATGGCTCGGGCCGTGGCGGCAGCGGCGGGGAGGGAGCCAGCGGCGCAGGGGCCGGTAGGCCGTCGAGCGGCGGAGCCACATCCGGCGGCGCGCCAAGCTCACGCGGCGGCGCGCCTGCAGAGGGCGGAGCTTCACCAGGCGGCGCGCCGGCGGAAGGCGGAGCCGCGCAGGGCGGCGCAGCAGCAGAAGGCGGCGCCGACGCCGGCGGAGAGGCGGGTGTCGGCGGCGAAGGGGGTCAGCAAGGCAGGCAGAACACTCGCAAGCTCAACGGGCCCAACGGCACGCTGATCAGCTTGGTGAACGACCTGCGCGGCCTCACCTACGCTGCTGACGGCAAGATCTACGCGTCCGGGCACGTGGGCGCGAACATCACGTATCCAGCCGCCGTCGACCGAATGGTTGCCGTGGTGCGCTTCAACGCGGACGGCACGCTGGACACCTCCTTTGATGGCGACGGGATCAAGACCTTGAATCTGCGCACGCGTATTGCGGTGGACGAAGCGGTGACCAACGATGGTGACGAAGGATCCATCGGGATCGTCGAGCTCGCGAACGGCGACATCGTCGTGCAGGCAAATGTGAGGGACCTCGGTGGCCGTGGTCGGGACGTGGTCCTGCTGCGCCTCAACCGGCACGGCGCCCCGGTCGCAAGCTTCGGTACGGGAGGCGTCCGCAAGCTGGACTTCGGCTGGACTGACGCCGACAACGCGGCGTGGCCAACCGCGACGAGCGCGCCAGCGGACGACTCGTGGGGCATCGCGCTAGATCGCAGCGGAGACGTGGAAAAAATCGTCGTCTTCGCACACGGCTCCGCCAAGCGCGATCCGCTTCTGGAGGATCCGTTGCTGCAGCGCACGGACAACGATCGTTACGTCACGCGGGTCTTGGCCAGCACTGGGGCTATCGACCCGGAATTCAACGGCGGCGAGGTGTTCACGTTCAATACGGAGGGTGTGCTGCCCGACAACGCGCGCCGCGGGATCGTGGAGGAGGACGGCTCGATCGTCAGCTCGGGCTACACGAACTTCGGGCCAGGTCTCGGCAATCACGTGGTCATTGCTCGGCTCCTGCCCGACGGCGCCCCGGACGAGAGCTTCGGCTTCGGCGTGCCGGCCTTGCCTGGCGTGGCGATCGCCAATCCTTTCCTGGACGATGGCGGCGTGACCGAGGTGTACCAGATCGGCAAGCAGTCCAGCGGACGCTACGTCACCACGGGTTATGGCCGAGCCACGGCTGCGGATACGGCCTCGAGCTATGACTTTGCGACCACCCTGGAGGTCGATCTCGTCTCCGTCGGTTTGCTGCCAGGCGCGCTCGACCCCGCGTACGGCGTAGAAGGCGCAAACGCCATCCAGAGCGAGCTCTTGGCTCTGGGCAATACCGAGGACCGCGGCCGCGATCTGGTCGTGCTCGAGGACGACCGCGTGGTGCACGCGGGTCGTCTGGGGCCGAATCCTGCGCTCTTCGTCACGACCGAAGACGGCGAGCCCGATGCGTCGCTCGGTGGAGTGGGCGAGGGGCCCAACGGGGATGATACGGTCGCCGGCGCCTTCGGCGTTGCGGCGCTGCCCGGCACCACGTCGCACTTCTACGCCGTTGCCGTTTCCAAGGACGGCACGCGCGTGGCGGCCACGACGAACAATCACAGCGCGGGCGTGGTGTTGACGATCCTCGACGTTTCGCCATGAGCCGCGCGAGGCGCTTGCTCTCGGGCACGCTGTGCGTGGGAGGGGTCGCCCTTTCGCTGCACGCGTGCTCCACCGAGCCGCCAACCGAATACTGGGCCGCGGGCGGCAGCAAGGGCGCGGTCGGCGGCAGCAGCGGCAACGGACGCTCGGGAGCTTCCGCCGGCGGGCGAGCCGAGCAACCGCCCGCCGAAGCCATGGGCGGTGGAGGCACGGAAGAGCCGGGCCAGGCGAGCGCCGCTGGTAACGGTGGCGAGTCGCAGGGTCCAATCGAGGACGGGTGCGGGGCCGCGCCGGTGTCTACTTCCGCGTTCACCCTCGCCGCCCTCCGCTCGGCGGCGGCCGAGTGCGCGGGCTGGCAATACTGCAGATTCGAGACGTCCGCGCGCCAGATGCAGGAGGCCGTTGAATCGCATGCAACGTTACGCACCGCCGCGTCGCTCGAGACCGCTCGCGCGGCCTGGCTCGAAGCGATGTCGCTCTGGTCGGAGGTAGAGCTCTTCCAGTTCGGCCCCCTCGGTAGCAAGTCAGAGGCCGCCGGTCGCGATCCGTACCACGGCGAGGGTATTCGCGACCTGATCTACGCGTGGCCGGCGGTCGGTCGCTGCAAGGTGGAAGACCAGGTGATTGGCCGTGGCTACGCGAGCTCCTGGAGCACAGTGGTCATCTCCGGGCGGGGTCTGTTCGGCCTCGAGTATCTGCTGTTTTATCCGGGCAGCGACACCGCGTGTCCTGCGAGCTCCAGCACGAGCAAGGTCTGGGCGACGCTGAGCGAAGCGGAGCTGCAGACGCGCAAGCTCGAGTACGCGACCGCCCTTTCCCATGACGTCTCGGAGCGCGCCGTGGCCTTGCGTCAAGCCTGGCTGCCGAGCGGGGGCGACTTCGCCAGCACGTTCGTTTCGGCAGCGGGCTACCCGAGCGGGCAGGAGGCGATGAACGTGCTTGCCTGGTCGCTCGTGTACGTGGAACGCGAGCTCAAGGACTGGAAGCTCGGCGTTCCTGCTGGCTACACCCTGACGCATCCCGTGAGCACACCCGAGGCGCCGTATGCGCGGGTCGCCATCGACAACATTCGCGGCAACCTGCGCGGCTTTCGTTCGCTGTTCGAAGGCTGCGGCCCGGCAGGGGAGGGGCTTGGCTTCGACGACTGGTTGATAAAGGCGGAGAAAGAGGAGCTTGCCCGTGACATGCTGCTCGCGCTGCGCGCCGCCCAAGCGGCTGCGGACGCCTTTCCACGGCTCGACGCCGCCACGGCCGAGGAAATCGACAGCTTGTACCTTGCCATCAAGGCGCTGACGAATCTGCTCAAAGCGGAGCTGTTCGGCGCTGGCAGCGCTTTGAATCTCAAGCTTCCAGCGGGTGTGGAAGGTGATACGGACTGAGGGCAAGCAAGGGCCGCGCGCTCTTCTCGTTAGGGGTCTGCTCGGCGTCGAGCGAGCGTGCTTGCGTCGCATCGACCTGGCATGGCTCGCGGCCTTCCGCCTGCTGTTCGGCGTGACGCTCGGAGTGTCGATGCTGCGCTTCGTCGCATACGGTTGGGTCGAGCGCCTGTTCGTCCAACCCCGCTTCCATTTCAAATACTGGGGCTTCCACTGGGTCGAGCCCCTGTCCGGCCCCGCGATGCACACGCTGTTCCTCGTGCTCGCTGCGCTGGCCTTCGCCATGGCAGCGGGAGCCGCATTTCGCCTCTGCGCGCCCTTGTTTGCGCTGGGCCTCAGCTACGTGCAGCTCATCGATGTCAGTACCTATCTGAACCACTATTACCTGGCGGCGCTGCTGGCATGGATGCTCGCCTTCTCGCCGGCGCATCGC